>JAUVBB010000524.1 GCA_030591445.1 Deltaproteobacteria bacterium
AATGGCTTCCGCGAGCCTGCCGTAGCCACAGCCGAGGTCAAGGACGCGCAAATGTTTGGCCGTGCCTAAATTCTCTAAGACGATCCCTTGCTGCCAGGCATCCAGGTGGCGATTGATGCTTTCTGGGAATCCCTTGAACAAAACGCTTCTAAGGCTAGCGCCCCACTTTTGGCTGCGCGCTTCCCAGCTTATCTGGTTTTGGTCGTCGTTCACGGCCCGGGACCTGCCTTTTTTACCGGCAACAGTTCAACGAAGATGAGCCCATGACGTTTCTGCTCAAGCCGGCGATAGGACCGCGTCCAATCTTCGAAGCGGTCATCAGGGATGTCGTTACGCAATAGGAAGACTCGCCGCCGGCCGATGGCTTTTTCGATGAATGCCGGAACATTTCTGGATGATTCATCCACGCCGGCAATGAAAACGTCTCGGCTAAGCTTCAAGGGGCTGAAAATATCCTGGCGGCTTTTCCACGTTATCAGCACTGAATTATCTGCCACCACCGGTTTGCCTTCATTGAGAATACGTGCGCTATAGTACCGCACTGTCCGGGACCGGTCCAGATCCACCCCCCACTGGATGAAGATGCTGTAGGCCAAAGTGGCGCCAAACAATCCCGCGGCCACTGGCTTGGCTATTTTCAGTAGGCGTTTTCTTTTCGACAGGGCCCAGAACGCGGAAACCACTAGCAGCAAAGCCATGAGCAGGGGCGCGAACGTGGGCAGGAAAGTTCCGGAGAGTTGATCCACCCGGCCCGCATCCAGTAAGGTGGGCAGAGCCAGCAAGAAGCCGGCGCTGGAACCGCCCAGCAAGAGCCAAGGCGAGGGGCGCAACTGGGCGGCGAAGAAAAAGGACACCACGGTCAAGACCGGGAGCCATTCCAAAAGGTAACGGGGGTTGTAACACAAGCCGCCCGTGCTGAGCACAAAAGGCAACAAGGCTAGACCCAGCATGCTGGCGGCAAAGAGAAAAATCAGGTTTCGCGGCAGATCGATACGAAGCCAACGGGCGCCAAAGCTGAGCAAAGTCAGCGCCAGAAACGGGGCCACTTCCAGCAGTCCTTTTTTTAACACGCCCCCATAGAAAACCTGGCCCAGCTGGTTGGTCTTGGCCCCCATGGCTACACTGCCTGCCGGCAAGAAAATGGTGTCTAGCAAGTGGAAGCCGGCCATGGCCAACCAATGTCCGGTAAGCGATCGGGTCCATGGCAGCAATAGCAACACCGCCACCATTCCGACCATCGCTCCCCCCCACAATATCCGCAGGCGTTTGGTGCGCCAAAGCCACCAACACATCCACATTGCCAATAAGGCCGGTACCAGCACCCAAAGATGGCCGGCTATCCAGGAAAGTATCTGGAAGGGGGCGAAGCCGGTCAGGGAGGCGCCGTAGGTGAAAGGATTGGCGGTACCCAGCCGGTGCTGGTTGATCCACGACAATCCCAGCAAGGGCGGGATCCAGCCGGCAAAGTGGATCGCGAGCGTTGACCAAGACCGGTGCCAGGCAAATCGGGATGCCAACAGAAAAATCGGTAAGAGCAGGATATTCTGAAGACGAATGCCCACCGCCAGCCCGCCCAGCAAACCGGCCAGCCCGGCCAGAATCCAGGTGCGCTGGCCGCTCGGCTCGCGGGCAGAAAGCAAAGCCACCGCGGCCCAGGAGATGAGTGCTTGCGAGAGGGAATGGGGCCAGATGCCCAGAGCGTATTCCAGCCCATAGGATGCCAGCGCGAACATACCGGCGCAAAGCAGCGGAAAGAATCCATCCGGTTTGACCGCGCTGGCCAGGCGGCGTACGGCCATTATGGTAGCGGCAAAGGAAAGAATGTTCAGCCAGAACAGACCCGAGAAGCCGAAAAGCCACAGAAAAAGACTCGCGAAAATAGCGTGATAAGGCGGGACGGTGGCTACCGCGCCCAGCGTCTCCAGCTTATCGGGAAACACGGTGTAGAAATAAAGAAGCTCGGGTCTTTGGTAAAGCTCATACCCGTTGTCGATGTGGAAAGATTGGTCCGCTAAAAAAGATTTCGTGGCCAGTAGATAATGGCTCTCATCTACCGTGAAGACTCCGGTTTGCAGGAGGAAGGACGCCAGCAGGATGACCGCTCCCACCAAACCCAGTTCCGCAAGCAGATGGCGTCGATGTTGAGCTTGGTCAGCGGTCATGCTTTTCTCGTGAGCCAAAGAGCTTTGTCGACGGGTAGTGTTTTTCAAGCAGGATCTGAGTGCGAAGATCAGGCGCCACTTTCTTGGCCAAGTCTCGCAGGAAGCCAGGATGAGGTCTACCGCCGCGTTCTATGCAGGTGATGACATTTGCCCAGGCGTCTTGGTATTCACCATGAAGAAACAGAGCAATGGCCAGATTATCGTAGGCATCGGCATAGCTTGGATCGGCGGCAATGGCGGCCCGAAACAATTTTCTCGACGCTTCTTTTTGCCCGCTGTGATTCTCGACCAAACCGAGATTCAACAGCGCTTTGGCGTCGTTGGGTTTGAGGGCCAAGGCCTGCTGCAAATTTTCGCGGGCTTCGTCTAGTCGACCTTGGGTGACGTAGCTTGAGCCCAAATTGGTATAAAGAAAATGGTGGTGGTTGCCGGCCGCAATGGCGTGGCGATAGACACTTTCACTGTTTTGCCAGTGAGTCGATTGCCGGCGAGACAGTTCGGCGAGGGCCAGCACAATGATGCCCGCGCAGGCGACGGCAAGCAGCTTACGTGTTTTGACATTTCCGATGAGTCCAAGCAGGTCTCGGCCTCCCCAGCCCAGCATGATGGCCAGGCCGATGGCGGGCAGATAGGTAAAGCGATCGGCCAGGGCATGGGATCCCGACTGAAAAATTCCGCTCATGGGGGCCAACATTCCCAAAAACCAAAACCATCCTATTGCCAAATACGAACGCTTTTTTGCCTGGAATACGACCCCCATACTGATGCCCACCAGAATGGCGAGCGAGCCCCAAGACTGCCAGTAAGGTATGCCCTCGGCGGGAAAGGGGTAAAAAATGGCCAGATCGGTGGGCCAGAAGAATTTTCCCAAATATTGCATATAGGCGGTGGCGGCATTGGCCAGGCGCAACTGCATGGGTATGCGGTCTAGCGAGGCCGCTGCTCCACTTTGCACTACGAAGTGTAGCGAGACCAGGCCCATAAAAAGGGCCAACAAGAAAAAGGGTGCCTTTTCATAGATGAGCCGTCTGACAGACTTTACGCCGATGGCCTGGCTTATGGGTCTGCCCTGGCCGGCCGGGTCTGGAAAAAGCAGCCACCAATCCAACAAGAGCAAGACCATGGGCAGCGTGACCAAAATTTGCTTGGCCAAGAGGCCGAGCGCCAAAGAAAGGAAAACAAGGAAATATCGCCACCAGCCTTGTTTGCTTTGCCAGCCATAGTAAGCGGCCAGGGTCAGAAAGAAAAACAAGCCGCTCAGCAGATCTTTTCTTTCCGTGACCCAGGCTACCGACTCTACTTTTAGGGGATGGAGGGAAAAAACCGCCGCCGCCAAGGCCGCCGGCCAAAAACTGCCGGAAAACCGGGTCAGCACGAAGAGCAATAACAAACTGTTGATGATGTGCAGCAACAAGTTGGTCAAATGAAAGCCAAATGGAGCGATTCCATGGATTTGCGCGTCCAACATCAAGGAAAGCATGGTCAGCGGTTGGTAAATGCTGGCATTGGGAGTGGTCAGGGCCCAATAGATACTTTCGCTCGCCAAGCCCTGCCGAACATGGGGATTCTGGTACACATAAACATCATCGTCAAAATTGATGAAATCGGCGGAGAGGACACTCCCATAGGCAAGCAGGCAAGCGAAGATAATTGCAAATGCCACCAGGAAGTTACGACGCATGGCTTGCATCATAGAGTTGGGCAATTGGGGAAGTCAATTTTCTCGTTGCCACTGGGACAAAATGATGGTTGGCTGTGATCACTCGATGGGATGTGGGCGAAAGGGAGCAGGTGTGAAGAGTCCTAAGTTGGTCTCGATTCTTATTCCGGTATTCAATGAGCGAGCATTTTTACGCAGAATCATCGAGCAGGTTCTGCGCGCCCCGTTGCCGACTGGCTGCCAACGCGAGTTGATTGTGGTCGACGATGGATCCGACGATGGTTCTGGGGATTTGCTTGATCAACTGCAAGGGGAACATCCGCGAATCATAAAGGCATTTCACCAAGAGCGTAATATGGGCAAGGGTGCCGCTATTGTCCGCGCCATCGAGAACATGAGCGGTGATATTGCCATTTTTCAGGATGCCGACCTGGAGTATGACCCCAAAGATTATATTCA
>JAUVBB010000545.1 GCA_030591445.1 Deltaproteobacteria bacterium
CTGCCGCGCCGGCTGGTCAATTTTACTTTTTGGCCGGAAGCCACGCCCAGCTTGCGGGCATCTTGGGGATGCAACTCACAATAGGCGTGGGGAACGGCGTTGTGGAGCTGGGCCACTCGCTGGGTCATAGAGCCCGAGTGCCAATGTTCGAGGACCCGCCCGGTACAAAGCCAGAAGGGGTAGTCTGCATCGGGACTTTCGGCCGCCGGTTCCCAGGGCCGGAACCAGATCACGGCCCGGTTGCCGGTTTTCTTGGCTTTGTAGAAGTCCATCCGATGTGGGCCCTTGGCGTAGGGATCGTGACCGGGTACATAGCGGTAGATGGTCTCGCGGCCGTTGACGTATGGCCAGCGTACCCCGCCGTTTGTTTGCCGGAGAACTTCGTAGTCGGGAGCATCTTTGCCGGTGCCCAAGGTGAACTGTCGAAACTCCTGGTACAGGTCTTTTTCCAGAGTGTCGGTTTCAGGAAAAAGATTGGTGAAGCCCATCTTGCGGGCTACCGCCACGGTTTGCCAGACATCCGGTTTGGCCTCGCCAGGCGCTGGGACCAACTGGTTCCACTGTTGGTGCCGTCTTTCCGTGTTGCCAAACACGCCTTCCTTTTCTACCCAACAGGCCGAAGGCAGAATCAGGTCGGCGATGGCCGTAGTCGGGGTGGGATACATGTCGGAGACGATCAGGAAGGTCTGGTCGCGCTTGGCCTTCTTGCCGTCTCGGTATCTTCTCAAGTTGGGCATGGTGACGAAGGGATTGGTGACTTGTACCCACATGACCTTGATGTCGCCCCGATCGAGGGCGCGAAACATCTCGACCGCGTGATAGCCCGGTTTGGGATTGATGGTCCCTGGTTTGACCTTCCAGATTTTCTCGGCTTTTTCCCGGTGCGCGGGCACTTTGACATGACCGTCGGCCGGTAGGGCGTGAGCCAAGGTGCCGACTTCCCGACAAGTGCCGCAAGCGCTAGGCTGGCCAGTTAGAGAGAAAGGAGTGGATCCCGGAATACCGATTTTTCCGGCCAACAGGTGGATGGCGTAGATCAAATTGTTGACCCAGGTGCCGCGTACATGTTGGTTGACGCCCATACACCACAAACTCATGATCCGCTTGTCCGGAGAGGCAAAGAGCTTGGCCAGCTTGATAAACTCCGCGGCCGGAATGCCGGCCAGCTCTTCTACTCTTTCGGGGGTATAAGGATCGACCAACTGCCGGTATTGCTCCAGGGTGATGGCCTGTGGTTGGTCTTTGAACTTGAAATGATCTTCGGTGCCGTAGCCGATATTGGTTTTGCCCTTGCGGAAAGTGCACAAGGCATCGATAAAACTATGATCGATTTTGTCCTGGGCCAGCAGATAGCGAGCGATGCCGTTGGCGATGGCCAGATCGCCCATGGGATTCATGGTCAATACCTGGTCGGCGTAGGCGGAGGTGCGGGTCCGGCGGGTGGTGATATCAATGAGCTTTACATGAGGAGATTTGCGTTTACGCGCCAGCACCCGGCTGAAGAGCACCGGGTGCATCTCGGCCATGTTGTTGCCCCATAGCACATAAACATCGGCATGTTCGAAGTCGTCGTAGGCGCCCATGGGCTCGTCACTGCCGAAGGTGGTCAGAAAGCCGACAACCGCCGAGGCCATGCACAGTCGCGCGTTGGGATCGATGTTGTTCGAGCGCATGCCTCCTTTGAACCACTTCTGGGCGGCATAACCCTCTTGGATGGTCCATTGTCCGGATCCGTAGATGGCCACCGATTCTGGGCCGTGTTGGTCGAGGGCGTCTTGGTATTTGCTGGCCACCAGCTCGATGGCTTGGTCCCAGCTAATGGGCGCGTAGCTGTCGCCCTTTCTTAGCAGCGGTTGGGTCAAGCGGTCCTTACCCGGCAGGATACCGGGGAGATGATAGCCCTTGGCGCAAAGCGTTCCGCGGTTGACCGGGCATTTGGGATCGCCGGTGACGGCTTCTACCTTTCCCTGGCGCACGCCTACCAGAACCCCGCAACCGGTCCCACAGAAGCGGCAAGGTGCTTTGGACCAAGTCAATGAGCCGTCAAGAGCAGAGGTCTTGGCCAAAGCTTGCTTGCCGGTCAAAGCGGCGGTGGCCGCTCCGACGGCCGATACCTTAATGAAATCTCGTCGATTGGTTTTCATCAGTGCGATTCTTTCTTGGCCGACTCTTCTTCCTGGCCGTAGCGCTTCTTGTAATAGGCGCGAATCTTGGCGGCTTCTTCTTTGCCCATTCCCTTGCGCCAACGGTGATGCTCCATGTCCATGACCTGCTCGACGACCTGCTCGACGGCATGGTGTCCCTCGGCCAGTTCCCGGATCTCGGGTAGCAGTTCCATGTAGAAGCGTTCGGCAACTTCGAAAAAGCCGTGCCACTGGGTATAGTCCGGGGCCATCATCGAGGCGCCCATCCGGGCCCGCCGGCCTTCGTGGTGCCACATAAAGAAGTAGGTCCACTCAACCTTGTCATCGAAGGGAGTGGGGGAGAGCAGCTTGGCTTCTCGCAAAGCGGTCATCATCTTCTTGGCCGGCTTGCCGAATTTGTCATTGTAAAGGCCCACGGCCCGGTCGTACTGGGCATAGAAACCGTTGATCCAGTCGGGCGCATGGCAATTGCCGCAGACGTCTTGCATGGCGCGTCTTTTCTCGGGCCAGTCTTCCATGTGCTTCGATACCGCGGGTCGCAAAGTCCAGGACAGTCGTTTGCCCGGATTGTGGGTGGCTTTTTGTCTCTTGGTGGCACTCATGTGACAGGTGGCGCAAGTGGGAGCGGCGCTGTAGGTCTCGCCCAGGACCCAATGCTTCTCGTTCAGATGCATTTTGCCCTGCTGATCGGCGGTGACAAAAGCGATGCCGTGTTTGCTTTCTTCGTAGATCTCTTTCTGCGGGTGATCGGGTCCCAGGTGACATTTTCCGCAGTTGTCTGGCCGGCGCGACATTTCTATGGAGAAGCGGTGACGGGAGTGACAGGCCGAGCAGGTGCCGATCGAGCCGTCCGGATTCAGCCGGCCGATGCCCGAGTTGGGCCAGGTGGCATCATCCAGCATCGGCTTGCCGTTTTTGTCTTTGACGATTTTCCCTTGGGGGTCCATTTGAAAGGCGATTTCTGATCCATGGCACTGCTGGCAACCGGATTGGGCAGCAGGCCCGCCTTCGATGATTTCCCCCAGGATGTTGTCCAATGAACCCAGAATCCGGCCGGCCTTGGCATGGTGGCTGTCTTGGAACTCGGCGGCGATGTCTTGATGACAGCGACCGCAGTCCTTGGGCGTTACCAGGGTGGAGATCAGCATGCCTTCGTGGTACCAGGCGTCTATCTCTCCCTTTTTTGCCTGGTGGCAGTCGTGACAACCCACGCCTACATGAGAATGGGTGCTGTCGGCCCACTGGGCGGTGACCCCCGGCGTTTTCTCTTTATGGCAGTCGTAGCAAGCCTGGTTGTCACCCGACATGACCGGCTCTGGATGGTCAAAAAGTCGTTCCTTGAGGCCTTCGACCCAGGCGACCACGATAAGGCTGATGAGGAAAAGAAAGGACAACAGAGCGACAACGATGCGTTTGGCATTAAGGCTCATCCGTCAATCTCCTTGCGATAAGATGGCGTCAAACTGCCAATGATTCCCATAGGGTCAGAACAAGAATGCCGATAACCACCAGGATGCCCACCGGTATCGAGACATCCCTCTTGAAAAAGCGGTTGATGGGTGGCTCGATCAACGGCCAGAATACGAAAGCGGCGGTGGCCAGGCCGAGTGTAATCACGGCCGTGAGCAAACCGGTTAGTTTCAGCCAGCGGAAAGTGAAATAAAAATACCACTCGGGCTTGATATGGGCCGGGGTAACCAGGGGGTTGGC
>JAUVBB010000246.1 GCA_030591445.1 Deltaproteobacteria bacterium
ACTGCATAAATTCAATAGAAGTTCTAAACGCAATGTTAAAAGATCAGATCAATCATGAGACCAAATGGCACGGCACCTATATTGTACGGTGCCCGGAGGGTGCCGACAGAAACTTTTCGGGGATGACGGACTTTTTTTCTTTGGCGTTCTCTTTATCGACAGTCTCGAAACATCTCGGGCACGAAATTACAAATCAGGAACCGAAATAGCCGTAGCGAAGAAACTGGGCCCAGATGTTACAGAAGGCGTGAAAGATGAGGGCGCCGCCGATGGAGCCGGTGCGGGCGCGGAGCCAGCCGAAAACCAGGCCGGGGAAGAAAGTGGCTAGTTTGTCGAAGCGGGGCTCGATCAGGTGGCCAACAGCGAAAAAGGCGGCGGTGATGACCACGGACCAGCCAACCTGGGCACCGAGGATGTTGACCCGCTTGGTGAAGATACCGTCGAGACGGGTTTGCATGTAACCGCGGTAGAAGGCTTCTTCCGGCAGGGCGACCAGCAGGAAAAAACCGACCACTTCTTTCCAGAAACTCAAGGGAAGATGAAGATTGTATTCGCTGCGCCCGAACCACCATTTGTAACCATAGATGTAGGGAGGAAAGGCAATGGCCGCCAGGATGACAGCCCATAACAGACCCTTGCCCAGACCTTGCCAGGAAATGCCGAAGAGGACCGGATCTTCGCCCTTACGATGCAACCACTCCAGGGGCAAGAACAAAAAAATCAGGCCGGCAATACCCCAGAGGTTTTCATAAATGAAAGGAATGAAACTTAGCAGCTTGAAGGCCAGGATGGTGCCGATGGCAATGACCCAGACCAGGGTGACTTCCATCCATATTTTCTTGGGTTCCTGGCTGAGCACGTTCTGCCTTGTGATTATTGGCCGGCGGCCGGCTGGGCCATGGCCTCCAGGGCCGGTTGGTGAATCTTGATGGGCGTGTCCGCACGCAGTTTTTTCAGCAAAGTGTTTTTGGCATCTTGTCGCTTACGGGCGCGCAAGCGGCTGATGAGACCCTCGCCAACCTGGGCAAAGCTCTCTTTCACCGGGGCAATGCGCCGCACCAATTGGATCAGGTGAAAGCCGCGCTTGGACTGAGTCGGACCGGAGACCGCCCCGGGTTTAGCCAAAGCAAAAGCCACCTTGGCCAATTCAGGACGTTGGGTACGGGAAAATGCGCCCAAATCGCCACCGCGACCACGGGTGGCCGCGTCGCGCGAATGCTCGCGGGCCAGGCGTTCGAAGGACTTGCCGGCCCGGATCTGGGCCAGCAAATCGCTGGCAGTCTTCTTATTGTCCAACAAGATGTGCCGGGCATGGACCCGCTCTGGCCGATCAAACTCTTCGGGATGGGCATCGAAGTAAGCCTGGGCCTCGGCTTCGGTGACCGTGAAGCCCTCGGCGCCTATGCGATCCAGCAAGAGGTTATTGAGCAGGTTGCGGCGATAATTGTCGACCTTGCGCAGAAACTCGGTGTCGCGATCCAGGCCCAGGCGCTTGGCCTCGCTTTGCAAAAGCAAGTGCTCGATGAGTGACTGCAGGACATGTTCCCGCCCCTGGACACTTTCTTTCATGCGGGCCGGGTAGGACTCCAGATAGAGCCGAAACTCTTCGGTGCTAATGGGCAAACCCCCTACTTCGGCAACGGCATTGCCGCCCAGATCGACCGCGGCGGTACTGTCGTCGACCGCGGGCGCGGAAGCCTGTGGCTTCGTGTCCGTCGCCGCCGGAACCTCATCCTCTTTTGCCGGGCAGGCGGTGAGTGCCGCCAAAAGAAACAGCCACAAAATACGTTCCAGGCTCATGCTCGCCTCCTAGCACGCGCGGAGCAATTGTAGTTAGGGCTCACCCGCGACAGTCGTCAACCAACCGAATGGGAATGAAGGTTTTTTCACCGTCTTTGATCTCACCCTGCCCACAACCGCAAGCGATGGTATCGAGCGTTTGGTTCAAGGCCTCTACGTAAAACAGCAACTCATCTTGCGGTAAATCTAAGATGGAGATCGTGATGTCGGCTTGGCCATCGACGTCGACATCGCCCCGGGTGGTGTATTGCTGTACATAGATGCTCTTTTCCGCATCTGTGCCCATAAAATCTTCACAGGCAGCGGGTGAACCATCGGTAAGCTCGGAGGGCAATACATAGTAGCGAAGTTTATCGGCATCGGCGGGAAGATCTCTTGGGGAAAAATGCAGGTCCAGACCGATCCCGCCCGGATCGTCACCGCCACAAGAAAGGGCCAGACAGGCACACAGAGTCAAAGTCACAAGCGCCAACAGTCTGCGGAGATGATTCAAGTTCTCAACCTCATCGAATAATTAAGACGGCCTCGCCGCCCGGAGCCAGGGGGGTGGAGCCCGAGGAGTCGATAATAAAGTAGGAGCCCGCGGCAATGCCAGCCGCCCCGACACCCACCAAGGTCCAGAACCACCACTGTTTGAGCAAAGGCGTGGAACGAGATCCTTCCGGCACCGTGCCCGCCATCAGGTTGATGCGAAAGTTCTGCGGCTGCTTGGGAGTACCCACATTGGCAACCCAGCGGCCCTTGGCATCAATGCCAGCAATATAGTAGTCGACGAAAAGCTCTACTTCATCGGTAACTTGCCAAACAAAAGGAATGAAACCAATATAAGTCGATGTTCCCTTGCCTTTGCCAGTCTTCTTGGCGGTCTTCATCTGCACGATAGAGTAAGTCGGCGTACCTCGCTTGCGATAGTACACGCGTACGTTCTTCAGACGTTGGTGCAGATCAACAACATAGGCCCGAATTTCCAAGCGCTCGGCCGCGGCCACTTCAGCAAGCGGCGAGTGGCGCATGATGACCCTCTCCTTCTTGAGAACCGCTTCCTTCACTTTATTGAAGAAAGTCAAGATCTTCGGCGAGGTCAACAAGGGATTCATTTCATGATCGGGATCGACCTTGAGCAATAACCTAAAAGCACGGGTGGCGTTCTTTTTCTGCCCTTGGATGATGTAAATCGAACCCATGTAGCGGTAAATCTCGGCAATATCGCGGCGAGAGTTCTTTTTAACCCGCAAGGCAGCCTTGAGCGAGTTGAGAGCGTCCCGGTATTGCAGGTTGTCATAAAGAATCTGGGCTTCTTTGAGCGACCGGTTGCCACTCTGCCCAAAATCGTCCGCTTGGGCTTGCGCCTTGCCTGACAAGGCTGCCACTAGCATCCAAATAAGCAGAAACACTTTTCCCATGTAAAAATTCGTACAGTTCTACCCGGCTAAAGTCAAGTGATTTCCCAGCTATTTTATTGACTTCGAATTTTCGGAAGGAATAACATGTCAAAGGAGCGTTTCTAACTTTCAACCTTTAACAGAACTGTTGGCATGAGCAGACAATTTGGCAAGTTTCAACTATTGCGTAAAATCGCCACCGGCGGGATGGCCGATATTTTTATCGCCCGCCAGCGCGGCATGGAGGGGTTCGAGAAAATAGTGGTCATCAAGACCATTCTGCCCAACCTGGCCGACAACGAAGAATTCGTACAAATGTTTCTCGACGAGGCTCGTATCGCGGCTCGGCTCTCGCATCCCAATATTGTTCAGATTTTCGATCTGGGCCGGGTGGGCTCCACTTTCTTTATTGCCATGGAGTATGTCCAGGGAGAGAACCTTCGTTCCCTGGCCAAGGCTTGCCAGAAACAGGATCGCACCATTCCCCTGCAGCACACGGTGAGAATTATCAGCAAGGCTTGCGAGGGATTGCATTACGCCCATATGAAAACCGACACCAGCGGTCGGCCCATGGACATCGTTCATCGCGACATCAGCCCGCAGAACATCCTGATTTCCATCGAAGGTGGGGTCAAGCTGGTTGATTTTGGTATCGCCAAAGCAGCCACCCAGTACCGCGAAACCCGAACCGGCATCTTGAAAGGAAAATACTCTTACATGTCGCCCGAGCAATGTTCGGGCACGCCGGTCGATGCGCGCTCCGACATTTTCTCCATGGGCATCGTGCTTTGGGAAATGGCCACCGGGTTGCGGCTGTTCAACCTTGACTCCGAACTGATGATCTTGAAGGAAATCACCGAGGGCTCGGTGATGCCGCCCCGGGAAGTCAACAAAGCCATCCCGGCTGAGCTGGAAGCCATCATCATCCGGGCGCTGGAGAGACATACCGGCAACCGTTTCCAAACGGCCGCCGAGATGCACATCGCCCTGGAAGAATTCAGCAAAGAACGCCAAATGGCTTCGAGTTCGATTCAATTGGGCAACTTCATGCAGGACATGTTCCGGGAGAAACTGCAGGCTATCAAGAAACACGACGAGGCCCAGGCCACCAGTCAAAGCCTGGAATCCTTCCTGTTCTCCGATATCGACGCCGGCCCCGACATGTACATTCCCGAAGCCGACGCCTCCGCCTCGGGTCATTCGCCGGCGACCCATCCCTTTCAACCTGCGGTCGGCGTAAGCCATGTACCGAACCTCGTTCTCGATCCAATGGAAATGGTGCCCTCGGTAGCCCGGCCATCAACCCCACCACCGCCAGCCGCGCCCTTGCAAAGCCCGACTCTGCCCATACCGAAACAGGCTCCACCGGAAGTCGAAATGCCCAGATCCCGGGTCTGGCCCAAAGTAGCCCTGGTGGCTTTTTTGTCCGGCATCTTCGGCTACTTGATCCTTTTGTTTATCCAACAAACGGGCGAACCGGAACCACAGCTTAGCGATGCCGGACTACCGGTCGTAGTCGAAAAAGGATCCATCCGCGTCTCTTCCATCCCGGCGGGAGCCACCGTGTTCCTCGATGGCAACCGGAAAGGCACTACACCGCTGTCGCTCGCTGACCTGGAACAGGCAAAATCCTACGCCCTGCGACTCACCCAATCCGGCTACCGGGAATGGGGTACCCAGTTCAAACTGGAAGACGACTCCGAACGCACCTTCCACGCCCGGCTGGAGAAAACGGCAAGATCAAATTTCGGGCAGGTAAGCGTTATCACCACGCCGGCCGGCGCCACCGTCACCTTAGACGGCAGACCGGTTCCCGGCACGACCCCCTTGACCCTCAAGAAAGTATCTAGTCAAAGCGAACACACCCTGGTGGCATCCTACCCAGGCCGCCAAGACTGGACCAAAACTTTCCGGGTCAGAACCAACAAAAAATTGGAATTGAACGCCAGCCTCAAAAAGAAAGCGCCGGACACTGCCTCACCCTCTCACAAGCTGGCGCGTTACACCCTGCGCTCCCGACCCAAGGGCGCCAAATTCACTTTGAACAACAAGCCCGTCTCCGGCAACATTAAGATTGATGCCGGCCGGTCCTATGTACTCAAAGCCCGGCTGCCCGGATATAAAGAATGGAGAGATGAGCTCTTCCCTGAGGCCGGCGAGCAAGAGATCATCGTGGCCAAACTGCTAAAGACCAACACCGCCACCGTCAATAGCGGCAAGAGTTACTTGTCGCTCAACTGCACCCCCTGGGCCGACGTCTATCTCAATGGCAGGAAAATTGGTACCACACCCTTCACCCGGCAGGAAATTCGACCGGGTAGCCACACGCTTCGCCTGGTCAACAAACAACTATTGGCCACCAAAATCATCAAAATCGATGCCGTCGCCGGCGGGGTTATCAAGCGCAACGTTGCCTTCGGCAAGGGCTACTTGCAGGTCAATGCCAAACCTTGGGCCCATGTCCATGTACATGGCGAACAGCTGGGAACCACCCCTTTCCAGCCCAAGGAATTGTATGAAGGCAGCTACACCATTGTCTTGAGCAACCCACCCTTGAACCAGACCATCGAACGCAAGGTCCAGATCAAGACCGGCGAGAAATCACTCATCACTGTAGATTTTCTTGAATAAATAGATACGGCGGGCCGGAACGGAGGCTAGCCCGCATCGATCACAAACTTTCCGGGTAGTCCTAGGATCTCAACAACAACAAATGCATGGCAAGTTCTCTCGAAAACAGTTCTTATCTGTAAGCATATGCAATCTCACAACATAAAGCTGTTGGTGAGATATCAGGGCTAGGTCAAACCTTTGATCCGGCGCATTTCTTCCATATTCTTCTTGTAGGATATTTCCCAATCGCGCGTGCCTTCCTGTAAATGCCTCAAGCGGCCGCGCACCGCGAGATCCAACTCTTCATCCATTTTCAGGTAGCGACGCAGAACGGTCACGATCCGTTTGCGCATGGTATGGTCTTCAGCATAGACCTCACCGATGTTCGCCGACATGAGCATGAACTCCAGCATCTGGTTGATGACGTAGTCCACGGCATCATCGTCCAAGGGCACCTTGCGGGAGGCAGCAGCCAGGCGTCGCGCTTCGCTGTATTTGGCCCGCGGCCAGCCGCGCGAGATCACGATGTCATTGGCGTAGTCGGCCAATTCTCTTTCCGTGCGCGTATATTCTTTGAGAATGGCTTCGAAATCCCGTTGGGCCTCTAGCTCCAAGCCTATCTCCAACTCGATGTCCTTATTCTCGACCAGCACCTTGACAATTTCCTTGGCGATGCCCGGTATGACTCTTTCGTAGATTTTCATCATCCCTCCGGGTTTACAGTGTACCGGCTGCGATGACTACCAGATGCCCTGGTCCCGGTCAAGACCCATTGCTCACAGACCCATTGGTTTCGCCCAATTCAGCCAAGAACTCAAAAATGCGCACCGCCAAGGCCTGGTTGACGCCGGGCAGGAGAGCCAGTTGTGCGGGGGCAGCTTCCCGCACTCCTTTGAGACTGCCAAAGTGAGTGAGCAAACGACGGCGCAAGACCGGGCCCACGCCGGGAATTTCATCCAGCACCGAGCGCAGGTGGGTCCGACTGCGCAATTTTCGATGATAGCCCACGGCAAAGCGATGGGCTTCATCGCGAACCCGGGCCAACAAGAACAACTCGTCGCTCTCCGGCCGCAGTCGAATCGGGTTCTTCCGCCCCGGCACAAACACTTTGTCCCAGACCTTGGTGCCCGCCTTTTGTTCGGATCGGCCCTTGGCCAAGGCCACCAAATCCACGTCGGTAACCCCCAGGTCGGCAAACAAGGTCTCGATGACGCGCAGTTGCCCGCGCCCCCCGTCCAGCACCACCAGGTCGGGTCCGGACTCGGACTGCTCGATAATGCGGCGAAATCGTCTTTGCAACACTTCCCGCATCATGTCGACATCGGAATCCGGCGCCGCCTGCTGAATGCGGAAACGCCGATAGTTCGATTTGGCGGGCGCACCCTTGATCAGCACCGCCATCGAACCCACGCTCCATTGTCCCCCCAGGGTGGATAAGTCGAAGCACTCGATCCGCTGCGGAAAACGCGACAGACGCAGGGTTTGCTCCAAACGGCGAAGCCGGTCTTCGGCCAGGGAGGCCGTGGCCAAGCGGGCCCGGAAAGCTTCGGCGGCATTTTCCCGGGCCATCTGCGCCAGGCGCAAAGCCGGCCCTCGCCGTGGAACCCAAACCCGAACCGGCCCGCGCCGGAGATCGGCGGCCCATTCTCCGAGCGCACTCAGATCTTCCGGATCTTCGGCGCCCGCCAAGGTTTCGGCTCCTAACAGTATCTCCGCCGGCAAATCCGCCCCGGAACCGTAATGCTGGGCCAGAAGCTGGCGGGTCAGATCAGACAAGGGTGTCTCTAGCCCGGCAAAGGGAATTCGATTCGCGCCCAATAGGCTGCCCCGACGTATGCGCAGGATCACCACCACGCCGGCGGCCCCCTCGCGATGCAATCCGACCACATCCCGATCTTTTTGGGCCGCATCGACCAGGGGCTGGCCTTGCAAAGTATCGCGTACGGCGCGGATCTTGTCGCGTAAGCGGGCCGCCTCTTCAAACTGCAGGGCCGCCGAGGCTGCTTTCATCTTTTCGCTGAGCTCGTCGACCATTTCCTCCCAACGCCCACCCAAAAACTGCACTGCCTGCTCAACCCGTTGGGCGTAAACGGTAGTCGCAAGCGACTGGGCGCACATCCCCAGACAGCGACCCATTTGATGCAGCAAACAAGGCCGGCTACGACTGGAAAACACGGCATCGGTGCAAGTGCGCAAACCCATGGTGGACTGGATCAGGCGGAAAGTCTGCCGCGCCGACGCGGACGAAGTGTAGGGCCCAAACCAGCGGCCCGGGGCATCCGCGGCCGGATCGACCCGGGGCCGGCGCCGTTGCATGAGCAGGCGCGGATAGGGATGCCCCGTGCCAATGCGAATCGACAAGAAGTTTTTGTCATCGGTCAGACTAACATTGTAGCAAGGCCCATGCATTTGGATGAGCTTGCGCTCCAGAATCAGGGCATCTTTCTCCGTGGGCGTGACCACCACCTCGATGTCGCCAAGTTCCGTCTCCAGGCGAGAGATAAAGGCCCGATCATCGCCACTGGCGCGGAAATAGCTACGCACGCGGCTGCGCAAGTTCTTGGCCTTGCCGATGTAAATGGGCGTGCCATCGAGCCCCTTCATGAGATAAACCCCGGGGCGTAATGGCAAACCATCGAGGAGGTCCTGGAGCCGCTGGTCGCGGAGGGGGACGAGGGCCGGCATCGATCTTAACCAACCTGCAAATGCCAGGTCTTTAGCTCCTTGATGCGATCGCGCAGCTCGGCAGCTCGTTCAAATTCGAGTTCTTCGGCCGCCGCGAACATCTCTTTTTCCAGCTTGGCGACATGGGCGGCAAAGTTCTGGGGGTCGTCGAGAGACAAGCTGGTCACTGCCGCCGGGCTTTTGGCTTGGGGCAGCGCACCGACCGCCTTCTGAATCGATTTCGGCTCAATACCGTGCTGGCGATTGAAGTCCTCCTGGATTCGTCGGCGGCGCTCGGTCTCGGCACATGCCCGCACAATGGCCTCGGTCTGCCGATCGGCGTAAAACAGCACCCGGCCCTGGGCATGCCTCGCCGCGCGGCCGGTGGTTTGAATCAAAGCGGTCTCGCTGCGCAGAAATCCTTGCCGGTCGGCATCGAGGATGGCCACCAGGGCCACCTCGGGAATATCGAGGCCCTCGCGCAAGAGGTTGATCCCGACCAAGACATCGAAAAGACCGGCCCGCAGCTCTTGCACGATCTCCATCCGTTGCAGCGTCTTGATGTCAGAATGCAAGTAACGAACCCGGATGCCATGCTCGGATAGAAAGTCGGTCAGCTCTTCAGCCATGCGTTTGGTCAGAGTGGTCACCAAAACGCGTTGGCCCTGGGCTGCGGCGGCGCGGATCTCGCCCAGCACATCGTCTACCTGGGTGGCGGCCGGTCGGATCTCGATCACCGGATCCAGCAGGCCGGTTGGCCGGATGAGCTGTTCCACCACCACCCCTTGGGCTAGCTCAAGCTCGGAAGCCGCCGGGGTGGCCGAAACATAGATTCGTTGCCCCACCCGCGCATCGAATTCCTCATACGTCAGCGGCCGGTTATCCAGGGCCGAGGGCAGGCGAAATCCGAAATCAACCAGGGTTTGCTTGCGCGAGCGATCGCCGCGGACCATGCCCCTGACCTGGGGCAAGGTCTGGTGGCTTTCGTCCACCACGATAATGGCATCGTGGGGCAGATAGTCGATGAGCGTGGGCGGCGGCTCGCCCGCCAAGCGACCCGACAAATGGCGGCTGTAGTTTTCGATCCCGTTGCAGTAGCCCATCTGCCCCATCATTTCCAAATCGTACATCACCCTTTGTTCCAGGCGTTGGGCCTCGAGCAATCGCCGCTGGCTCTTTAATTCGGTCAAGCGCTCGAGCAATTCCGCGCGGATGGTGGTCATGGCCCGCGACATCACGTCGGACCCAGTAACATAGTGGCTACCGGGGTAGATCTCGATCTTGGGCACCTCGCTCAGGCGCGCCCCGCGCAAGGGGTCTATGTAGTGGATCTGCTCTATCTCATCGCCCCAGAAAGACACGCGTAGCGCCCGGTCTTCTTCGTAAACTGGAAAAATGTCCACCACGTCGCCGCGAACCCGAAAGGTGCCCCGATGAAAATCCAAATCGTTGCGGCTATACTGAATGTCCACCAACTTGCGCAGCAACTTGTCCCGGCCCGGCGCTTCCCCCACCTTGATGACCACTTTCATCTCGCCGTAATGTTCGGCCGCCCCCAGGCCGAAGATACAGGACACCGAAGCCACAATGATGACATCCCGCCGGGTGAGTAGCGAGTGGGTAGCCACGTGGCGCATGCGGTCAATCTCGTCGTTGATGGCAGAGTCTTTTTCAATAAAGGTGTCCGACTGGGGAATGTAGGCTTCGGGTTGGTAGTAGTCGTAATAGGACACAAAGAACGAAGCTGCGTTTTGAGGAAAAAAACCCCTGAACTCGGCGTAGAGCTGGCCGGCCAAAGTCTTGTTATGCGCGATAATCAGGGCCGGGCGCTGGACCCGGGCCAGCAGGCTTGCGATAGTGAAGGTCTTGCCCGACCCGGTCACTCCCAACAAGACTTGGTGGCGTTCCTCTCGGTCGAGGGCAGCGGCCAACTCGTCGATGGCGCGCGGTTGGTCGCCCGCCGGCTCGAAATCACTGACCAGTTGAAACGACGGCATAAAGCAGTGTCCTGACTTAAGTGTGGATTTTCCAGGTGGTGGTCCCGGCGGAATCCATTAGTTCGACGCCCATCTCGGTAAGTTGGTCGCGAATGGCATCGGCCCGGGCAAAATCCTTGTTCGCCCGGGCTTG
>JAUVBB010000415.1 GCA_030591445.1 Deltaproteobacteria bacterium
ACGTAGCAGGCGGCTTCCTTGTTTTGTTCCTTGACCGTGGTGACCTGCTTCAAGGTGGCAGCGCAGCATATGTTTGAGCAATAGGGCAGGTGATCGTCGTCGCGAGAACCGGCGCACTGGACGAATAGAACCGATTCGACTTCTTTCTGGTCGGAAGGACGAATGATTTTTCCGGCCATCGCCATTTGCTCGAATTCGACGTTGGTGATGACATCGGGGGTGGCGCCATAGCCCAGGTGACTGAGTTTGCTAGGGTCATAGGGCTTCCAGCCGGCCGCCACCACAATGGCATCGGCCTGCACCGAGATCTTGTCGGCGCCCTGGTTGATGGTTACGGCCAGGTTGCCGGGCGCGCCATCGATGCGAGCCACTTCGGCGCCGGTGTGGACCGTGATGAGTTCTTCGGCTGCAAGCGCTTGCTTCATGGCCGGCAGGTCCGGCTCGGGGTAGGCCGCCAAACCCAGGTCCTTGGGGAAGATTTTGTGCAGCTTGTTGGCAAAGCCGCCTAACTCGGCCTCTTTCTCTACCAATACGACTTGTTTGCCCGTACTGCTGGCGCAGAGGGCCGCGTTCATGCCGGCAACACCGCCGCCAATGACCAAGACCCGGTTCTGTACCTCGGTCGTTTGTCCTTTTGGCAAATTCGCGAACTTCATTTTGCCCAGCGACATGCGGATTACGTCCTCGGCCAGCATTTGGGTGTCTTCATCTTGGGCCGGATGGGTCCAGGCTACACCTTCACGCAGGTTGGCTCGATCAACGAACACGCCGTCGAAGGCGAAGGTGGCAGTCTTATCGCGACCGGAACAGGCGCCGATAACCACCGCGTCCAATTTGCCGCCATCGATTTCTTCTCGAATCAGGGCCAGGCCTTCTTCCAGGCAAAGGGCGGGATGGCATTTGGCCACCGCGGCGCCTTTTTCGCTGCTGGCAATTTCAGTAAGTTTGTCGGCATCGAATGCTTCGCCGATGCCACATCCCGTACACACAAAACATCCAACTCGTTCCGCCATCACTTCACCTCCCGCCGAGCGCCGAGGGCCCGGATGGACGCGCCAGTGGCGTCCTGGACGGTGGCTGAGACATCTACCGGCCGTTTGACACAACCGGCCGGATAGATGGCTGCCTTCTCGGGATTGGCGACCATGAATCCAAATTCATCGTAGATAAGTCCCTCATAAGGGACCTTGTTCTCTTTGGTTGCCGGCACCATGCCGGTGGCCAAGACCACCAGATCGACTGGAACCCGCACCATCTCGTCCTGCGTCATGTCCTCGGAGACGACCACCAGATCGCCGCTGTCGGCATCTAGCTCAACCGAGCCGGGTTTGCCCTTGATGAAATGCACTTTGTCATCGTCTTGAATCTTGCGGTAAAACGACTCGTAGCGGTTGGCGCGGATGTCGATATAAAATACCCACACTTCGGCGTCGTCATAGGCCTCGCGCACATAGGTGCTTTGTTTCAAAGAAGCCATGCAGCAAACCGCCGAGCAATAGGGAAGGTGGTTTTCATCGCGGGAGCCGGCGCATTGGATAAAGGCCACCCGTTTGGCTTCCCGCCCGTCGGAGGGACGCAACAGTTTTCCGCCGGTGGGGCCATTGACGGCGGCGAGTCGCTCCATCTCCACGTTGGTAATCACATCGGGGTAAGCATCGTAATTGAGGTACTCAATGCGCGAGGCATCGTAAGGCACCCAGCCGGCGGCCCAGATAATGCTGCCGACTTTCAGTTTCATTTCTTTTTCTTCTTGTTCCAGGTCGACGGCATCCAGCTTGCCAATTTGCGCGCGGATTTCCTCGTTTTCGAGGGCTGCTTCGTCCACTACCGGCAAGAAAGGAAAGGCCAGCTCATGGGGCAGGCCCACGGCTTTTTTTTGGCACAGGCCGTAGTTGAAGCCGTCAGGAACCTGGGCATCGAGTTCGGCAAAGGGCGCTTTTGGATCGCAAAGGTTCTCTTTGACGTAGCGCGGCTTAACCCGCACCGTGACCGTATAATCGCCGGCGGTACCTTCGATAGCCTCGACATTACTCGAGGTTAGTACCGTGATCCGGGGGTTTTCCTTGATGCGGCGGTAGTTGATCTCCAAACCGCAGTAGGGCGGGCACAACTTCGGGAAGTATTGCTTCATTCCCGCTACTCTTCCGCCCAGGGATACGGATTTTTCTACCAGGAACACTTCCCGGCCCAACTCCGCGGATTCAACGGCTGCGGTCACGCCCGCCATGCCGCCGCCCACGACCAAAACGCCGGTGTGAATTTCACTCATAAAAACTCCTCCTTTAGCAGGATCGCTGCATGCGCATTCACGCACTCATATGAACGTTTTTGACAGCAATGTCAACGAAGTTAACGAAATTTTGGGTGGGTCTTTAGCAAAATACTAACATCTTCGGCCCGCGGGTCGTCAGGGGATAACTTGAGAAAATTTTGCAGGGCTTGGCGCGCTGCGTCAGCTTTGCGTAAATGGAGGTACAAGCCGCCTAATTCGAAGAATGCATTCGCGTAGCGAGGATTGAGTTTAATAGCTTTTTCCATCTGCCCCAGCGCCGCCCGCTTATTCTTGGTGTAAAAAAGAGCGCGTCCATACAGATAGCGCAACTTGGCGTTATCGGGGGCCCGTTCCACCCAAGGTCCGCAGAAATTTAGCGCCTGCCGAAATTGCCGCCGTGATAACAAGCGATAGGCGGCATTAACGGCGCGTTTTTGCTCTGCCACTTGGCTTGGGTTCAGGCTGACCACGACCGTGGCTTCAATCGGCTCCGGGGTCTTGATGGGTACTGGCGCCGGCTGGGGTGCTTTGGGCAAAGCCGGTGGGCTCAGGGAGAGATGTTGCCGGCTTGGTGGTTTTTGGGTCACCGTTGTCGATTTCGATCTGTTCGTGGGCAACCAGCTATCATTGAGCAAGATGAATAGCGAACCGCCCAAGAGCAAGCTTAGCAAAAAGGCGCTGCCATACATCCAATTCAGGTTTCTCTTGTGCAACTGCTTGGTCTGACCTTTGACCGTTGCCGGCGCCGCCGGGGTAGCTTTGCTTGGCTCTGGCCGCACGATTGGAGCGGGCGCCTGGTCAGGAAGCGGTATCGGCGGTGGGAGTTTGGAGCTGGGGATATCGGAAATGGCTCCGCCAAAAGCGGCCAGCTGCTTTTTGGGAATCAGTTTGAAGAGCTTATTCTTGGATATCGGCAGCGTGGTTTGAATCACCGCCTTGGCGGGGCCGGAGACATTTTTCACGGGGGCGATGCCGACGCCCAGTCTGGCAATCTCGCTTTGTACGGCTTGGAGTTGGCGGCGTGCAAAAACCAAATCGCGTTGCACATTCTCTATGGTGAGAGCCACGTTTTGACTCATTTCGCACAGTCGACGCCATTCGGGAGGGACCGTCGAGAGAGCGGCCGGCGCAAGAGCCGGGCCGGACACAATGGGTGGCGGGACAGCCTGGGGAACCATCTGTCCTTTGGGTGTTTCCATAGTTTTTCTGCCCATACCCATGATTTGAACCGCAGCTTTGCCCCGAGATGAAAATTTTGTCAACAAACTGAACAAAGCTTTCGTCGGTTGCGCTTGCGCTGGCTTTTCATACGCGGTAAAAACAAGGCCAGGCCATTTATTTTCGATCCAGCACTGGAGGAAGGTATGAGCGAGTTTGTATTGCCCCAAGCCCCGGGAAAGTTTGTCTTGGCTGCCGGCCAGCGGATCCACTATATCGAGGCTGGAGATAAAAAGGCGCCGGCCTTGTTGTTGATTCATGGCCTGTTGGATTCGATTCAAGCCTTTCGATTGGTCCGTGATGAATTGGCCGAACATTATCATGTCTTTGCCCTTGATTTGCCCGGGCATGGCTACTCGGAGCGAAACCCTTCGTTCTCCATGTCCTTGCCCGATCAAGCCGAGGTGGTTGTAGACTTTCTCAAAAAAGTGAAGGTGAAATCATGCCGGGTTTTGGGTCACTCCATGGGCGGTGGCATTGCCATCGTCTTGGCGTCTCGCTATCCCAAATTGGTCAAGAAGCTCATCCTGGCCAGCACCATAAGCTATCCCTTCAATAAGCCATTGAAGGGCAAAGTGGCGCTGATTCCACACCTGGGCCAATATGTGGTCCGCTTTCTGTTCAATCGCTACCTCATCACAGACTACCTGCAGAAAGAGGTGTATTTCGACATATCTTGTATGTCTGATGAAGATACCGACATTATGTGGGCCAACTTCAAGGCTCCTGAATCGCGCATGGCCATGCACAGGGCCATTCTTGCCATTGAGGATGTCGATTGGTTGCCCGCCGAGGCCCGCAAGATCAAGGCGCCGACCAGAATCATCTGGGGAGAAGAAGACAATGCGGTGCCGGTGGCCCTGGGCTATCGCCTGGAGGCGGATATTCCCGGCGCCCGGCTAGATGTTTTCAAACGTTGCGGACACATGGTACTTTGCGAGAACCCAGCCGAAGTGAAACGAATCGCAATTTCTTTTTTCAGTGACGAGAAGAAAAAGACATAAGGGGGACCAGTCATGTTAAAGATCAAGGTCAAGGATATAATGAGCGTCGATATGGTCACGCTCACCGAAGTCGAAACCCTGGAGCTGGCCGAAAGCATCATGAGACAGGGCCGCATTCGACATTTGCCAGTGGTTCGAGAAAAGAAGCTGGTAGGTTTGGTGACCCATCGGGATGTTCTTCGGGCCGGAGCCAGTTCGCTGGCCGAACTCAGCCCGGAATCACGGGCGGATCTGCGTCACAGCATCGACGTCTCGCAAGTGATGCAGACAGATGTCAAGACCATCGATCCCAACGCTTCGGTATTGGAGACCGCCAAAACCCTCAAAAAGCATAAACTCGGTTGCCTGCCAGTGGTCGTAGATGGTGAACTGGTCGGCATTATCACCGAGACCGATTTTATTGATCTGGTCATCCGCGCCCTGGAGACCCAAGCCTGACCTAGAAAACTGGAGAAACCATGAAGGCCAAGACCATTTATCTTGCCGATTATCAGCCGCCGGCCTTTTTGGTAGATACAGTTGCGCTTCACTTGCAGCTCGACGAAAAGGCAACCCGGGTTCGCGCCCTTCTGTCCCTACGGCAAAACCCCGCGGCTGCGGGTCAGACCGAAAAACTGGTATTGGACGGCCAAGTCGAGCAGCTGGTTTCGGTTCAATGCAACGGCAAAACTCTGTCTGACTCCGAATTTGAAAAAGACGCGAACACGCTCACTATTTTTCAGGTGCCGGCGCAATGTACGGTCGAGACTGAGTGCATCATCAACCCGCGAGCCAATGAGTCTCTCGAGGGCCTGTACGTCTCGGGCGGAAATTTTTGCACCCAATGTGAACCAGAAGGTTTTCGCCGGATTGCCTATCACCTGGATCGGCCAGACGTTATGTCTCGCTATACCACCACCATTGAGGCCGATCGCGACCGCTGTCCGGTTTTGCTTTCCAATGGCAACTTGGTGGGGCAAGGCGATCTGGAGCAGAATCGGCATTGGGCCAAGTGGGAAGATCCTTTTCCCAAGCCTTCCTATCTCTTTGCCCTGGTGGCCGGCGATTTGGTGTCGAACGATGGCCGGTTTACGACTCGCTCGGGTCGCGAGGTGGCCATTCGGCTGTTTAGCAGCCGGCAAAACGCCGACAAGTGCGACCACGCTTTGGAATGTGTGCAGCAGTCCATGCGCTGGGATGAAGAGCGCTTCGGCCGCGAATATGATTTGGATTTGTTTATGGTGGTGGCGGTCGACGACTTCAACGCCGGTGCCATGGAGAACAAGGGCCTGAATATCTTCAATTCCAAATACGTGCTGGCGCGGCCCGAGACGGCCACGGATGACGATTACGAGGATATCCAGGCGGTGATTGGTCACGAGTATTTTCACAACTGGTCGGGGGACCGGGTGACCTGCCGGGATTGGTTCCAGTTGAGCCTGAAAGAGGGTTTTACTGTTTTTCGCGATCAATGTTTTACCGGTGACATGACCTCTCAGGCCGTCAAACGCATCCGGGATGTCAATATGTTGCGAACCTATCAGTTTCGCGAAGACGGCGGGCCGCTGGCGCACCCGGTCCGGCCCGATTCTTATGAAGAGATTAACAATTTCTACACTCTGACTGTTTACGAAAAAGGCGCCGAAGTAGTGCGCATGGTTCATACTCTGCTCGGTGCCGAGGCTTTCCGCCGCGGCAGCGATCTGTATTTCGAGCGCCATGACGGGCAAGCGGTAACCATCGAAGACTTTCTCCAGGCCATGGAAGACGCAAGCGGGCAAGATTTGGCCCAGTTTCGTCTCTGGTACAGTCAGGCCGGTACCCCTCGGATTGAGGTGCGGGAAGAGTACGACCCCGCGGCACAGACCTACGCCTTGACTCTGAAGCAGACTTGCCCGCCTACCCCCGGCCAGGATCACAAAGAACCCTTCCATATTCCTTTTGCGCTCGGCTTGCTCGATGGCGAAGGCAAAGA
>JAUVBB010000580.1 GCA_030591445.1 Deltaproteobacteria bacterium
CCTCTCTTTTCTGGATTCTATATGCAGCATGGTAGTTGCGAGATTTCCCAAATACTTGCCGGCGAGAAAGCACGAAGCGGCACTGTCTTATTCACTTGCAGTGACGGAAAAAAAATCCGATCTCATTTTCAGACCGATGCCAGTTCTCCGGCCAAGATAATCTATCTGCTTTTTCAATAGTGAATTGTTACGGTAAGGGAATGCGCTGGGCATCCAGGGAAACATAGTTCTGCTCGGCCCAGTCGAAGCCGGCCTGTAGCCGTTCGGCGGGGCTGGGGTGGTGGCTAAAGTACCAGTGGGACCAGGCGGGGGGCTGGGGGTCGGTTTGGTTGAGTCGGGTTAGGCGAACGAACAAAGAGCAGAAGGCGGCGGGGTCTTTGGTTAGGTTGAGGGCTTGCTGGTCGGCTTGGGTTTCTTCTTGGCGGGCGAGGTAGGCGGAGAGGGGGGCGTTGGCGATAAACAGAAATTGCAGGGCCAGGATGAGCAGCGGTAGGGTGGCTGGATCGGCGGGTGATTTTAGGCCTAGGCGTGGGCGGCGGGAGGCGGCCCATAGGACTAGCTGGCAATAGGCCAAGAAGAGCAGTGCGGCCAGGGCGGTTTTCCAGAAGGGCTGGGCTTGGTCTGCCAGTAGGAAATGACCAAGCTCGTGGGCCACGGCCACCTGGATTTCACGGGGATGGAATTCGGCTACCAGGTTGTCTGAGAGTATGACCCGTTTGCTGGGGCCTTCGCCCATGATATAGGCGCCGGCTTTTTTGGTGCGCAAGGAGCTGTTTATGACCTCGACCCCGGCGGACTCGAAACCGGCACTGGTCAGGGTGGTTTCGATGCGGGCGCGCAAGGCTTCATCTGCCAGGGGGCTAAACTCGTGATAGATGCGGGCGCGATAGGGGCTGAGCATAGTCCACAGCACCAGCGCGCCTACCACTGCTCCCCAGAGCCAAAGCCACCAGCTGCGGCGTAGTTTTCGTACCAGCCCAAACAAGCCTAGCCCTAGCACGGCGCTCATCAGCATGACTAAGCCCAGGGATTTGATCCAGTCTAGCCACCACTGGGCAAAGGAAATATTGGCTAGTCCCAAGTCGTGCTCACGCACATAACCGGTGTAGTAGTTCAGGGGCAGCGACAGCAAAGAGTACAGGAGCAGAAAAAGCACGGGAAATGAGGCATCGACTAGCCACTGCCGCCGCGTTTCCTCCCCGGCGGTGCCGGCGCTGCCCAAGCGTTCGAAAATCTTGCGCAGCCGCCCAAGCACGGACAGCTTCGCGCCTAGCCAGCGCAGAACGGGCCGCGCATATACCCAGTTGGCGAAGTTCTCGGACCAACGCCGGATGCCCAGGTGCAGGCCGGTAAACGACAGTATTGACAGGAAGAGCAGTTTGAGACCCAGGGCCACGAAGTATAAATGCTGCGTGGCCGCCCTTTGGCTGGCCCAGGTCTGGAGTTCTTCGCTGGTGAAAAAAGCGCTGAGATCCATTGCTCAGGTTTCCTCCCAGGCTAATATTTACGTTTTTTTACCGGCCATCTCTATCGGGCGTTTGTCCGATGGGGTGAAAGTGCCTGTAATTACGGTGTAAACATTATTTTGCCAGATGGAGACGATTTTCCTTTTTATTTGGCTCGGATTGAGGTATCCATGACGCGCCGAGTCAAGCTACTACACCGGGGAAAAGGGGGCCGCTCTGCAGTTTATTATTTCTAAATCAGTGAACCTTTCTAATTGGTTGCATATTCGATTCTATTAAGGAGTGAGATATGTTGAAACGATTTTATGAAATGATTATCTTTTTATGTCTATTGATGCAGGTTTTTCAAACGGCCTGCAGCGATACCATTATGGTAAATGACACCGAGCGAGTCTGGTCGGTGAAGATCGTAGTGGATCCCTTGAAAGATCAATACGACATTGGCGAGGTGGTCAAAATCGATAGCCTGGTCATGGATCGGTACCAGCAAGAAATCAAGGGGGCGAGAGTCAACTGGGCGAGTCCGTCCGGGGCTGATGTCAAACCCTTGGGCGAAAGCAGCTTCGAGTTTATCAAGATAGGCTCGTTGACCTGGACGGTTTCTCTGCCCCAGCCGCACAGTGCCAGCGACACTGTTACCCTGCGGGTTCCCGCCGTGCCCATGGCGATGGATATCATCGTGGACCCGGAGCAAGACAGCTATCTTGTTGGCGATCAGGTAAGCCTGGAACTGGTGGTTTATGATCAGGAAGGCAAGCGCATGACCGATGTCGGCGCCAGCTGGCAGAACCCCCCCTCCCAACAGGCGACTCATTTGAACGACCAGGTGTTTTCCTTGCGCCAAGAGGGATTGCTTACCTGGACGGTGACTCTCGATGCGCCCGCCAAGCTGAGCAGAAGCAAGACTCTGGTCGTTGACGGCAGCGGCCCGGCCATTGAGCTGATAAGCCCCGAGCGTGGCGATAGCATTCTGGCGCAGGGAGAAGCAGCCGAAATTACCATTCACGGCCGGGTGGTGGACCAGGCGGCCGGGCTGCAAAGTTTGACCATCGAGACCAATGCCATGCCCGTCACCGAGGTTTCGGTCCAGACCGACGGCAGCTTTTCTCTCAATGCGCCGGCCGTCCAGGGCCTGAACATTGTGACCCTGCGCGCGAGCGATCAACTTGGGTTTTCCACTAGCATTACCAGAGCGGTACATTGTGCCAGTGATTTTTTCAGTTACCAGGACGATGCCTTGGCTAGAACCGAACTGCCCGGCGTTGCCCAAGCCCGCATCACCGACAAGGCGCTGGATTGGGGCCAAGCCGACGACATCCCTGCTTACGATCCCTGTGCTTTCGACGCCGGCGGCCAGTATGTTTGCGATGAAATCCGCGATCTGGCCTCCCTGCTTGAAGTGGCTGTCAACAGCCTGGATTTTGCCGAGTCGCAGGCTTCGACGATTTTCGATTTTTCGGTGGTGGACGAGGCCTGGCAATTTGATATCGCCAATTTTGCCCAGGTCAAAGCGAGCCTGGAGGGTGATTTGCACCTGGATTTCGGCCTCGAACATCTCAGGGCGGGCTTGGCCAAGGTGGATGAGATGAAGAGCCAAAACGGTGGCATTCACACCGCCTTGCGCTATGAGTCGCGGGCGGATTCGCAGCCCGGGATCGGTGTCGAGTACGGCATGAACGTC
>JAUVBB010000489.1 GCA_030591445.1 Deltaproteobacteria bacterium
AAAACGTGATTCAATTGGCCGGGGTTGTTATTGCTATCCAATGCATCTGGGTGGGGGTTGGCCAATGCCGACCGGGCGCGCGCGACGCGCCCCTACGAAAACGTGATTCAATTGGCCGGGGTTGTTATTGCTATCCAATGCATCTGGGTGGGGGTTGGCCAATGCCGACCGGGCGCGCGCGACGCGCCCCTACGAAAACGTGATTCAGTTGGCCCAATTTTTGGCTTTGCGATTTGGTTTCCGCACTACAGGTGGGTTTCTACCGCCCATATCGGTCAATATCCTACGATCTTCGCTGCACGCGCCCCTCCTAATCAAAACCCGGCGCGATCATTTCGGCGATGTCGGCGGCATTGCTAATGCCCTCGAGGGCCATCCATTGGGAGGCTTCGGTGGCCAGTGCGGCGCCCGCATCGCCGCCTAGCAATTTGCTCAGGCGCAGCTTGGCCACCGCGGCGTGCAAATGCATGTGCTGATCGGTGGCCAGGGTGACGGTTTCTTCCAGTTGAAGGCGAGCCTTTTCCGGCCGGCCTTTTTGCACTGACACCGCGGCCCGAAGCAAAAAGGCCAAAACCCGGGTATAACCGGCATCTTCTCCTTCTAGCCGCCGGGCTAGCTTAGAAATTTTGTGGAAGCTTTTCATCTTGCCGGGATATTTTGTTTTGGCGGCCAGCAGCAAGCGAGCCTGGATGCTAAGAAAAAAGACGCGAACGATTTGCACCCGCATAAGCAAGGATTTTTGCAAGCCCTGGCCGTTGACCCGCGCCTCGTCCAGCAGGGTGGCACCCCAACCTTCATAAAGCGCAAACTCAGCCCGCGCTTCGAATTCGAACCAGTGCTGCAAATGATAGCGGCCTTCGGGCGGAACCCATTCCACCGGCTGCATCTCTTGGATGGTCTGGGTTTTGTTTACGGTTACATACAGGCTACCCATGGCCAGGGTCATGCGGGAATAGGAGCGCAGAAAGGTTGATTGGGCAAAGACGTCGCCCCGCCGTTCCGCATCTCTGATATAGTTGCTCAGTAGCGGGGCCATATTGGAAAATGCACCCATATAATTGAGCGCCCGCATCCGAAAGATCCGGGCCGAACTAAGCTCCCAGGCCACGCCGCTTTGGCCTTGAAAGGCGGCCTCGCCGCGCGCCAGTTTCTCTGCGGCCTGACGGAAGATTCCGTTTAGATATAAAATTGATCCTTCCGTGACCAGCTTCCAGGCCTTGAGGTAGGGATCATCGATGGAGGCGGAGATTTGGGCGCCTTTCTGGATCAGGGCTTGGGCGCGGGCCAGATTCCGCTGGCCCCCGTTGGAGCCGACATACACCGCTTCTTGAAAAAATGCCCGGGCCACCCGTTTTCGTTCCCCGGCGCGCAGGGAGTGGAGCAAGGAGCGCGCGTTGAAATCCGCGCCCCGGATGGTGTCGACCACGGCCAGCCCATGGCCCACTGCCTTGAAGACATCGAGCCGAGTCAGTTCAGCGGGCGCGATTTGGCTTTCTTGTTTTTCCTGCCAACCAAAGCCACGCAGGCGCAGTCGGGCCCGATGCCAAAGCAGCGATGCCTGCGCTTGCCTGGGGGTGGTCGGCATTTTCACGCCGATGACCGCCAACAAGCGCTTGGTGGCCTGCAGCCCGGATTCGATATGCCCGCTGATCAGCAGTTGCTCGGCGGCCTGCCTTTGACAGTCCAGCCGCGTGGCCGCGTCGGCTCCTGCCGAGGCCGCCAAAAATACCTCGGCGGCTTCCGGACCGCGGCCGGCGTTTACCAGGGCCTGGCCCAGACGCAGGCGTAAGGCGCGCTTTTGGGGGGCTTCGTGATCCCCTAGCTGTAAAGCTGTTTTCAGAAAGCGGGCCGCCTGATCAAAAGCCGACATGGCGCTGGCCTGGGCGGCCGCTGCCTCGGCATGGGCCGCGGCCCGGTGGTTTTCGCCGGCGGCGGAAAAGTGCCGCACCATGGCCTGAGGGTCGGTCGCCGCCGCACCGGAGTTCTCCATGGCGGTGGCCAGTTGGTAATGGCAGTGTTTGAGCTGGGCCGAATCCATATTCTTGGCCACGGCTTCACGCACGTGATTGTGATAGGGCTCCACGGTATCGGTAAAGCCGGCGCGCCCGGTGCGGGCCAAAAAACCCAGGCGCAAGATCTTGATGTTCTTTTCATAATCGCCGTAGGCCAGATCGGCCGCCAGGGCCGCCACTTTCTGGGCGATGGGAGATCCGGCCACCGAAAGCAGCTCGATCAATTGGCGAGGAATGGGCGCCAGCCGAGAAATTCTGGACCAAAGGGCTTGGTCCAGACCCATGGACTCGGACAAGCCTTGCTCTTCGATATGGCGAACCAACTCGTAAATATACAAAGGATGACCACCGGCTTCGCTCGCAATGGTCTGGGCCAAATCGCTGGGCAGTTGCGGAGACAGACGCGCGACCAGTTCGCAGGCCTGGCTTTGCTCAAGCTCGCCCAGCTTAAGCAGGCGAATTTCTTCTAAGGAAATCTTGGCCAAGTCCGCCTCGGCTTGGCTTTGGGCGGTGCCCAGCAGAAACAAGTGGGGCGCTCCGATCGGATGCAGAAGCTCGCGCAGCAGGGTCAAGCTGTCCGGATCCAGCCATTGCAAATCATCGATCGCGAGGATCACCGGCTGCTTTCTGGCCAGCCGCACCAACAGTTTGCGAAAGGCGTGAAACATCTGCTGGCGCTGTTGCTGGGGCTCAAGCGCGGACTGGTCGATGAGCGGAGCTTCGGCAATGGCTCGAACCCGCTGCATGATGGGAAACAGTTTCTGCAAGAGGCCGATCCGGGTGGGCAAAAGAGGAGCCAGGGCGCTTGCGGCCAGGCCTTCTAAATGGCGGCTCAGCGAGTCGGCAACGCCGCCGAAAGCCCGATAAGGCATGGACTGGTTTTGGTAGCAACGGCCGCTAAAAATTAGCACTTGCTTGTCCGCCGCCAATACTTGGCGGGTAAACTGCTGGACCAACTCGCTCTTGCCCATTCCCGACTCACCCAAAACCACCAGGGACACGATCTGGCCCTTGCGGCTGTCCTGGTAGGCCAAGCGCAGGCGAGCCAATTCGGTTTGCCGGCCCACAAAAGGCACGGCTTGGCTGATGCCCGCATCTGCCGGCGCCGACTCCCGCGGGGCCGGCCCGGCTTCGCCGCCGCCGAGTATTTCAAGAATTTGCCGCCCGGTCGGTCGCCGGTCGGGATCTGATTTTAGCAGTTGCACACAGAGCTTATCCAGGTCCGGGGGAACCCCGGGGTCTCTTTGTCGGGGAGGGGGCGGTGTGCGTTTCTGCTTTTTGCTCAGCAGTTCAAAAGTGGTTTTCCCGGTATGGGGCAATCGCCCAGTCAGGGCCTGGTAAAGAACCACGCCCATGCTATACCAATCGGCCGCGGGGCCGATTTTGTCGCCCAGGGTTTGCTCGGGAGCCATATACAAGAAGGAGCCCGCGATTTCGTCCAAGGATGTTTGCTTGTCGACAGCACCAATATGGGTCATGAGGCCAAAATCAACCAAGACCACCCGGCCCTTTTCGCCAACCAAAATATTGGAAGGTTTGATATCGCGATGGACTTTGTTTTGCACGTGCAGGAAAGCGATGCCCTGGGCCAACTGCTTGATAGCAGCGCGCAGCCTCGCCTCATCATAGGGCAAGGCTTTTGAACCCGCGGCTGAAACATAAGCGATGAAATCCACGCCTTCTACCAGTTCCATGGTGAAGAAAAACACACCCTTTTCTTCGAAAACCTCGCCCATGCGCACCAGATTGGGATGGTCAAGCGCCTGCAAAGCCACAAAATCGTCCTGGAAGCGTAAGCGAGCCCGCAGATTGAGCGCGGGCAGGGTTTTGATGGCCACCCGCCGCCCCTGCTCCCGATCAAAAGCCTCGTACACCACGCCCATGCCCCCGGCCCCCAAGCGGCGCTTGATCTCAAAACGCTCGGTTCCAGCAAAGTCTATGTCGTTATTTTTGGTCAAACAGTAGCTCTCCTTGGCGCGGGTAAAAACCGGGCGCGAATACCGCGATGATCCGCGCCGGCTCCGCTATGCCCTGTTGGCTCATCCAGGCCTCGGCTTGCGCCTGGTGGGTCGCGCCCTCCTCGCCGCCCATCAGCTCGCCCAGGCGGTGCTCGGCCACCGCGGCGTGTAAAAACATGTCCTCTTGCCGGGCCGCCTCTATGGCGCGCTGCAGAATCGTGACCGCTGGTCCGGGCTGAGACCTTTGGCTGGCGACTGCCGCTTCAAGCAATGCGGCCATCACCCCGGCATAGCCAACCCCTTCCTGTTCGAGTTGGCGGGCCAGGCGCGCTATCTTGGCCAGCGCCGCTTTTGCCGGCGGGTTTTGTGAAGCGGCCGAAAGCAGCAGGCGGGCGTGCAGCCAGCGATAGTCGACCCGAATGGTTTGTAAGCGCCAGATCATGGATTTTGCCAGACCTTGCGCGGCCAGGAGTGATTGCTCCAGCATGGTGGCGGCGCGGCCTTGGTACAGGGCCATTTCGGCCCGGGCATCGAATTCGTACCAATGCTGCAGGTGATAGCGGCCTTCGGGGGTTATCCATTCGGCCTGGGCTAACTCTTGTTGGCAAGCCTCGGCGCCCGCGCGGGCCAAGGTCAGGCGGTGGCCGGAACGAATCAGGGTGGTTTGGGCATACAAATCGCCACGTCGTTCGGCATCGCGACTATAGTCAGGCAGGATGGCGGCCATTTCGACAAAATCACCCAAGCGATGAAACGACCAGACCCGGAACAAGCGCATGGAACTGGTTTCCCAGGCGGTTTTGCGCAGTTCGCTCAAGGTTTGTAAGGCGATGGCGCTTTTTTCGGCGGCCTGTCGAAAGTGGCCGGCAAAATACAAATGACCAACTTCGGCGCCATACTTCCAGGCCCGCAAATAGGGATTGTCCAGCGGTTCGGCAATCTGTTCGCCTTTGTGAATCAGTTCCAAGGATCGGGAAAGG
>JAUVBB010000064.1 GCA_030591445.1 Deltaproteobacteria bacterium
AGTCAAGTCTGGATCATGAATGAATTCAGAGCCATGGCTTCTATCAACCAGTAGTGGCTTTGCGACTCCGTCATCTCTATACTTGGTCCACCGAAAAACTTCCCTTTGTAAATTGCGCGACGAGAGGCTCTATTACGAAAGCTACTTGATCTCTTCATCCGAACCAGTAGCAATTCGTTCTATCAGGTACGCAATTACCTTTTCGTCAATAGGCGGGTAGCCCTGTCGATTGCCGTCATTATTGACGAAGGTTGGAGCCGGGGCGCCGGCTTTGTACTCGACCACCAGAACCCAATTTTCGTCACGATACCGAACCGTGCCCCCCTTCAGGTTGTTTCCGTACGGGGAGTAAATTGTCTTCTTGTCGAGCAGAGTATTAACCTGGTCTTCAACTTTTTGCCGATTCATTCCCACCTTCAGCTCAAGTTTGTCGAAGCGGGATGATGCAAGCTGTACGCTGTCTTCGGTTTTGCTTTTGATCTGTTTATCTGAACATCCGAACAGAAACAGGACTGCAACCAAACTAAGCACTCGATTCAGTATCATCCGCTATCCCTAACGACCAAGTGTCATGACCCAAGCCCGATCTCTAAGTCCTCACCCTCACTGCCTACCAGCCAATGCCTACCGCCACAGCCAACTCGGTTAGCCTAAAATCGTGTTTGGGCTCGGCATCGACTACATCTTCTGGGCGGTTGTAGTGGGGAAACAGGTTGTGGGCGACGCGCAGGTCCACATAGATACGGGACGAGGACTCACGCATGAACATCACCCCGGCCTGCGCGTAGGGAGCAATGTTGACCGAGCCTTCCAGGTCAGAGCCAATCATAATGCGGGGAATCAGGCCGATCCCTAGGTAAGGAGAGATATTTGCGTCTATTAAGTAGTGACAGCCACCGATTTCAAGAAAGCCGCTACTGTAAGCCCTGGGTTCGGTCCCCGCTGGAAACATCAAACCCACGCCAAACTCCAGGAAGAAGTCCTTGCCCTCGAGCCGTAGATCATATTGGGCGCTGATGGCAGGTCTGGTCTCTACGCCGTCAGTAGAAAAAGGCCAGGTAACCGCAACCTTGATCCCATTTATTTTCTCCGCGAACACTCGGTTTTCCGCGTTAGCTTCCTTGTTGGTGACATTGTGGCTGGTTCGGGTCTTGTTGGGATCGACCCGATCGAACAGGGCCCGCGCCAACCTTTCGCTTACCTGCTCCATGTCGTCTAAGCCGATGGCCGACATCTTGACCCGAAAAAGCTCCTGTCCCGCGCTATCGAAGATTATGGCCTCGACACTGATCTTCTGGGTCAATTTCATGGCATCCAAACGAACAAACAGGTCCACGCCCAAGACAGCGGCCGTCGCTTCGGCGGTTCCGTGCTTGTCCAATGCCTGACGCACGGCGCCCGGACCGATAACCGATTCCCCGGAACACTCGGCATAGGCCCGAGAAAACAATTTGCCGATGGCTTCTGTCTCCCCCGCTTCTAGATTGGTTCCCTTTACCGGAAACACCGCCACTTCCGCCGCCCCAACAACCATGCTTGCGGCCAGAACCGACGTAAACACCATCATCATCATTGCACGCATTTCATCTCCCTTACTCGACCAGCAGTCAACACGGTCGGGTCATAATCCCTGTCTACCCTCAAAAGGTACTATGGCTTTTGACTGGGATATACTAAAATGTGCAGCTCTTATTTGGAGAGGAGCAGAAAATGTCGACAGATCCCGTTTTGGGAGGCTTTGCCAAAGCTTGGCGCCATGGCGCCTTGGTAAAGGGCCGGCCGGTACTGGCGGAAGAGATAAATGTCCGCACCCTTTCCGCAAAAATTAGCGCCCTGCGGGAAGAGACCAAGTTGCCCATCATCTTTTTGGTTCCGCTGGACGACGCTTCGGACATAGCGGACGGAGTGCTTTGTATGGCTGGAGTGGAGATCGCCCGCGCGTCGACGGATGATCAAAGCGGTCCTTTGGTTGAAACAGACTTCTCTGGCGACGCGGTGCTGGCAGTCGAAGGACTGAAGGTGCCGGATACGGTCTGGCGAACAATCGAGCAAGAAAACGGACTTGAAGTTGACGGCGAAGAGGACATCTATCTGGCCGCCGGCGGCTGGTCCGATGTTCGGCTCGAGCTCGATGGCGAGGAAGCATACCAAGTGACTTCAGGAGATTTTGCAGCCCTCGTACGCATAAGCGCCGATCTTTCCCGCGGCGGCCGCATCAAAGTGACCTACGCCTAGCCCGGCTCGAACTTGTGAGGTCATAGCGTCCCAACGGTCAGTTAAATCTGGTATCCGATTTCCGCTGGTCCACGGTTTTCCTGGCTTGCTCAAGCCAGCCGGTACGGATCTCGGCATGACTGTCAAACTCAGGCACATACGGTTTGATGTCGAGCAATGGCGTTCCATCCAGCATATCTACATTCTCAACGTGCAGCTTGCCGTCCTCAACCCTGACCAGCCGGACTGTTGACAGGCCAATAGGGTTCGGCCGCTTCGGTGCGCGAGTAGCAAAAAGGCCGCGAACCTGAGTGTCCATGAACGGGACGACCTCCAGCTTATATCCCCGGCTACGGTGAAACTCGTAAATCAGAGTAAGGTGAGAGAAGCCCTCAATGTCCATCAATCCAGCCCGGAATTTTTCAAATACTTCGACCACGCCCTCCACCCCAACAGCACCGGCGGGCTGAATTGGCATGCCTTCGAGCTGCTTGAATGGTGTGTGTATGATTCCTATGGGTTCACATTTCATCTTTTGTCTTTCTCGCGAACAATTTAGTTAGTGCCCACCCCATCAAGGTCCGCCCTTTTAGTCAAGCCACAAAAACACCACCCGTGCCTTATTGGAGAGACAGAGAACAGGGATCTTCTCTTAAGTCCCGACAGTCGGTACTGTCGGGACTTATTGCCATACGATCTGGCAAGTTTGATTTATCTATTTGTTATTATATGGTACCTGGCTGATACAGTTCTCTAATCACTATTAGCCTGGCTTATCTCCATTGGTATACTTGACTAACCTGTCTAATTGTCGATAATAACGATATTGGAGGCGATTGATGGATGGGGAAATCCGAGAGAGATTGCTCGATCTCAATCCTTGGTTCGGAGATCCCAATCTCTTTGCCAGGGAGTTGCAGTATCGGCTGCCCGAAACCTTCGTGGCCAGGGGCGTGGATCAGACGGGTTTCGACCAGACTCGGCAGGCAAAACTGGTTGTGGGTCCCAGGCAGGCGGGAAAATCCACTCTGATCTGGTCGAGTTTGCAAGGACAAGATCCAAATCAGATCCTTTTTCTCAACGGCGAGGAACGGCTGGTGCGCAGCTGGGTTGATTCCGCGGCGCGGATCTTGCGGGATCTCCAAGAAGAGTTTCCCGCCGTGCGAACCCTTTTCTTTGATGAAATGCAGCACATCGAAGACGCCGGTCTGATCATAAAAGGATTGGTTGATTCCGGCCGCAAGTTCAACATTCTGGTGACCGGTTCCTCGTCGTTTCACTTGCAGGACCAAACTCGCGAGAGTCTCGCCGGGCGGGCAGAACGCCGGCTGTTGTTGCCGTTTTCCCTGGGGGAACTGCTCGCCCACGAACCGACCACCGTGCCGGCAGTAGCCAAGCAACGGGCCCGCGACATCGTCCTGCAAATGCTGATGCGCGGCTCCTATCCGGCCGTCTGGTTCGCCCAAGATCCTCAGCGGGAACTTCGCAAACTAATCGAAGCGTTCGTGCTTCGGGATGCCTCCGACCGCTTTCAAGTCCGCCGGCCGGACGCCTTTAGACAGTTGATGCAACTGGCCGCCGGACAAGTGGGACAGATGGCCAATTTTTCGGAATGGGCGGCACAGTTGGGCATCTCCGCCTCGACTGTCCGGCAATATCTGAACCTGATGGAGGAGACCTGGATCCTGCGCCTGCTGCCCGCCTTCGCCGGTGGCAAACGCAGGGAAATCACCTCCGCGGTCAGGGTTCATTTTTATGACCCGGGGCTGCGCAATGCGCTGCTGGGCCGCCAAGAATCCGACCCCCTGCGCCACCCAGACCTGGGCGCCCTGGTCGAGGGCCTGGCCTTTGCTGAGCTTAGCAAGACTCTGCCGCGCGACTGGTCACTACGTTACTGGCGCGCCAAAGGCGGCGCCGAGGTCGATTTCGTGCTCTCACACGGCCGCCGTACTCTGGGCATCGAAATCAAGAGCGGCCGCCGCGCCAACCTGTCCCGCTCGGCGCGCAGTTTCATCGAAGCCTATACTCCCGAAAATTTCCTGTTGGTCTCCCTGAACTCATCCGACGATCCAAGACAGGAGAAGATCAACGCAAGCCAGGTGCAAAGAATCGACCTGACAGACCTGGCTACCACCGTGAACAAAATCATCGGTAAAGCGTAACGACCGGCAAACGAAGCCAGCAAGCGGGCGGGCGGGCTAGCCATTTCGGCATGCCCTAGACGCGAGGAACTGGGGTCAATCATTGTCAAGATCGTCCCCCGCATGGGCAACCTCATGACCGCAAGTCGCGCTGTTGTCGTTGTCAGCGATAGTCGCAATACCGGGGAAATATTTAAGCTGTTCAACCAGGGCTTCCGCGGCACAGGCCGGCAATTTGGGGTTGTTCGTAATTTCAATATCGCCGGCGACGCTCTCTAATCGGCCCAGACCGCTTATGTCGGAAAGTTCGCGGTTCAATACTTCACCGTCCCAACCATAGATTCTTAGATCTCCACCAATGTAAGACAGATTGCTCAGGCCGTTGAGATCAAGAAGCGCCGCATTGCTCTTGATTCTAACGTCCCCCTTCACGTACTCCAGTTTATTCAAGTCGAAATTTTCTAAATCGTGACTGGACTGTATAAGCAAGCTGCCACCAATTGACTCAAGATGAGGCATTTCGAAATACGAGAGACCTCTATTGACGTTTACTTGAAAAATACCTGTAACGCTTGTATGGCAGCTATATTGAGCCGTGTCCGATGGCTCTTTTATCAAGGCGTCTCCAATGTGTTCCCCACAGAGAACATCGCCACATCCGGAACACAGTACTAGCGATGCCAATAGGGTATAGATGGTACGCATCTTGGGTCTCCCTTCCCGTCTGGTTGACCTATGGTTATAACTTTGATCTTGCACATAGGCCGGTACTTACTGGAGGAGGCACATCTAAGTCATTGCCAAGAATACAGCGATATGGTTCCTGACAGTCTGCATCCGACCAGCAGGCCTGGTAGATCATGCAATATCCCGCCATTGAAGGTGTGCTCACGAATTCGTTATCAGCACAGAAGACTGGTTCAAGAATATCGGGCGGGAGGCACTCACCTACCAGGGGACGATCGATAGAGAGTCCGCAATCGCCTTCGCAATCCCCGCCGACGCGGCAGTAATTGTTCAGACACTCCGTCCCGTTGCGTCCGCAATACTCGTCAAGCCCATCGCAGGATTCTATACAATCCGTATCTACTACACAGCCCAACTCACCGTGGTCAACCAAGGAACAGAACTGGTCAATTGGGCAGTCTTCGTTTGCTGTGCAAAACTGGAGACATATGTTTGTGTAACAAGTGCTTGAATTACAGTCGTAACCTCGAAGGCATTCTCCCCCTACCTCGCTACCGTCAGGCGGTTGACAGGTATAATAGTTTATAAATCCACCTGTCTGGCGGCAAAGTAGATCGTCTGGACACATACTGTCGTCAAGACACATCAGCGGTTGACGACAGGTCTTGGTACTTGGATCACATACCGTCTCCCCCTGGCAGATACAATCGGTAGTACAGTCGATGCCGCATAGATTCAAATCCGTACACAGGCACCGGTTGTGTTGATCACAATCGTATCCGTCGTCGCACAAGGCGAGGGCGCTGCATTGATAGTCAGTTCGGTAACAAGTAAACTCAGAAAGATCAGCAGAGACCATATCCCGGGAATCACGACAGGCGCAGGCCCGGTTAGCCTCAGCCATGCATTCCGCCTCCTCGGGGATACAGGTATCCCAACAGCACTTCCAGCCTTCCATACAGGAGCACTCACCGTTGGTTCCGCCATCGGTCGAGCATTCATCTTCCTCGGGAATGCACTTTTCAGAGCAGCATTTCCACCCGTCCTTGCACGGGCAGGAAGCTCCAAATTCAGACAAATATGGAGCGCAGTTCGTTTGCAGTAAAATAGATATGGTCACGAGTGAAATCGCCCTTAGGAACGTTAATTGCTTTTTCATCAAGAACCTCCAGAACCGCTTAGGGATCGAATTGCATGTGTAAGCCCAGACCAATTACGGATGGACCAAGCACGGGCGACACCGTGAGTGTTCCTCCCCGGCTTGCACCATCTGGCCACAGGATCATGGTCAACCATGTCGCTGCAGCGGCTCCCGCCACGGAGTAGAGAACTACCGCGGCAGTGTTTAGCCTTTCGATATCCTGGTTGATTTCCGCTCTTCTGGCCTGGGATAGGTTCTCACCGCTGCGATAACGGCTATAAGCCCAGATGCTGGCAGCACCACCCAGAGCCGTCGCCCCGATTGCGGTCCAGATGGCCGTGGTCTTCGCTATTCTTGAAGACGAATCGTGGGCCTTGGCTGCAATGGCAAACGATTGGGCATCGGTTTGGGGAACGAATCCTTGCTGGTAGGCTCTCACATTGCCCTGACCGAATGGCACGGTGAACAGCTCCTCGAACGCCAGGTGCAACGCGCCCTTTCTTCTTATTCGAGTGGGGCGCGGGCTCAACTCGGATATTTTTGCCGGGCCGGATGTGGCAATAACCAGTTCCCCATTCTCGTTGGCCCGCCGGAGAAAAAGAGGCCTTTCCGAGGGCACGTGGATATAGAAATGTTCCTTGGCGGCGGGGTGAACGTCCAGCAACCTTTCGCCCCTGGAGTTCTCAAGGTAAACATGGCCCCATGAGGCATCATCCAGAATCAAGACGTCGGCATGATCGGCCCAGTCTATCAAGTCGCTCGAAAACTCCCCTGGCGGTAGCAACAGAAAATCCGGCCGGTATCGCGGGTTGGCTATTCTCTCGTTGGCGGTGGTAAGAAAGGCCCCGATCTCTTCATAAGTAATCTTTCGATTCCCATCGGCATCCGCGCCGCCACGCAGGGCCGAGCGGATCTCATGGCTGAAAACACCGGCCTGGTAGCGCTCCCATTCGTGACTGTCTCGGCCCGAGGAAGTCGACAAAAGAAAGCCAGTGTTGGTAAATCGCGAGGCATCGTCTTTCTCCACAAAGTGTCTCGGGTATGCCTGGCGCTCTCCTCCCGGGCCCTTCTTGAAAGCCAGATAGTATGATTTGCAGGCATCGACGATGACATGGTTCCGGTCGGCAGGCGATCGCGCGAGAATTTCTTGGTAAAGATCCGTTCTGGTCAGGCGGCTTCCCGCCAGCACAATGTAGCCCTCCCCATGCTCTACATTGCCGTGTCCACTATAAACAAACAGGAACTCCACCGCCCGGCCGGTGGCTCTCACTTCGGTCATCATTTCCCGCAGACGACGGAAGACCAATAGCAAATTGTCCCGGGTCGGCGGACCCGCTGGTGTCAGTTCCGGGTTCAGGCGCTTGCTGTCTTCATCCAGGTCGACCAGCAGCATGCTGGTGATGCCAGCCTCTTCGAACATGCGATGGGTAGCTACGGCATCGTCGTCCGCGTAGTACAGATTCGGCGCCGCTGATTTGTCCGAAATATTCTGGCCAATGACGATCGCGAAGCGAGCCGGGTCACTTGCTGACTGCGCCCCCACGCTCTCGCCAAGAAGAATCGACAGCAGCAATAATACTGGACCTGGCTTTCTCATGGCTCCACCACCGTCTTCAAGATGTGCTGGGCCGAATCCTCAACCGGTATTCGTTCCCCCGGTCTCAGTCCGCTGATCATGGCCTCCACGGCAGATACCTTCATTGGCTGGTCGGTAAACAGGCTGTATATCCACAGCGGCCCGGCAGAGTAATCGTGTCTGATTTTCTCAGGCAGCTCCTCGCTGGTTACATTGCTTTCAATTGGCATGGAGGCCGGATCTGATTCCGCGCTGGTATACCCTGGGTGGTACCAGTGTACTTTGCCTCGCGCATCAACCGCAAAGATCATCAGGTACCTTTTGGTTTGCTCGCCCAGGTTGGTATAAGCAAACAGCAAAAAATCATCGTTTTTCATACCGGTCGACAATCGACCCGTCTGTCCGGATTCACCAAGCCGATACGCCCGCAAGGCCACCCAACGATCCTGCTCAGGAATCATTGTTCCCGACGACTTCGCCCTGAATATCTCCCTTTCTTCCGGGAAACCCGTCCAGATAGTCACCGCGGCAACGGCTACCAACAAAGCACCAATCAAAACAACCGCCGCCGGCAACGAGCGGCGATGCTGTCGTGGCTTTTCTGAGTCTATTTCGATCATTTTTCTGACTTCAGGGACCAGATCGACACTTTCGAGCTCTTCATCGGGCTCATCCATGAGTTCGATCATCCCTCTGAGCCCATCAAGCTCTGTTTGGCATGAATGGCACGCCGCCAGGTGGGCATCGATTTCGTCCGCGCGAACCCTGGTCACCTCACCCACGAGGTATTGGAACATCTCCCTGGTACTGATGTCGGTCACAACCTTTGTCCTCCCATAATCCGCCGCAATCTCTCGAGGCCACTGAACATCCTTGATTTAACCGTTCCCACCGGCACCTTCAGAACCTCGCTTATTTCCGCGTAAGAGAGATCAGCAACAAATCTCAGAACCAATACCTCTCTGAGCTTTCTGCTCAGCCTTCCCAAGGCTCGCTCAAGCTCAAGCCTTCGCTCCCGGGCCAGGATCTTCTTTTCTGTCATATTGCTGTTTACCGCTTCGGCCGCGGCTACCCGATCGCGGATCAGTTCCTGTCGTTTGGCCGATCTCTTTTCCATCAAGCACTGGTTCAACAAAACCCGGTACATAAAGCTACGAAACCGCCCCCGAGCCTGGTAACTCTCCAAAGATCGGTAAACACTGAAGAACGCCTTCTGAGCCGCATCCTTGGCCAGTGCCGACTGGCCCAGGATCCTGCCGGCCACCCGCAGGACTCTTCCCTGGTGTCGCCTGACGAGAGTATCAAATGCCTCACCACACCCCCCCCTGGCCAACAACATCAACTCATCATCGTCAAGCTCGCCCAGCGGCTTGTCAGTTGACTCCAGCACCTTTCTCCTGTCGAAAGGAATGATATTGTCTGGTTTCCCCATGTTTTTTTGTACTCAATATGAGAATGCGGTGTATTGGCAATAGGTTCGGTTTTTTACAATGCCGCCTTGAGAAATGCCTTGCGCCCATGACTTACCAGATCGACACGCGGCGTGTGGAATCTTCCTCCAAACAAAATGAAATCGCTAGATCCAAAAAACCTTAATAACCTTAAACCATCCCCTTTTCTCTCCTGGTTGACGGATAAACTGCCTGCTACATTTGGAAGGACGAAACAAAGCCTCAAAACTTAATAACTTAAAGCCGTCCTCGGTTTTTGGTTCTCTTGTCATTTCCTTTCCTCGACCACCAGAAAACCCGTTCGAATCAAATTATGACTTGCTCCTTGGACTGTTTACTCAAATAGAGACACTGAACGGAGTATTCTGATCGGAAAAATCGAAAAAACTCCTCCATATGAAGAATAGTGAGCTATTTGCGGCCGTAGTCAGTTTTCAGTCACATCATCGAGTCATTTTAAGCGGTAGCGCTTAGTCAGGGTGAATATCAGGTAATCTTGTCCATAGTCCCGACTGTCGGGACTGTCGGGACTTAAAGCTATATGATCTGATAAATGTTATTTATCTAGTGGTTATTATTGGTAAAAATATCTTAGTTGTGATTTGTTTTTGCTAAGATTACAACTGTCGAGATACGTGATTTGGGGGCTGGGATTGGTCAGAAAATACACTTTTTGTGACATAAATATTGACTGAATTTACATTTTATAGGACATTTTACTTGCCAAATACTGCACTTTTTATGAGGAAGCAAGAATGCATCGTTTTTTATATTCTTCATTGAAGACTTGGAAGAACAGCTCCAGGCGCAAACCATTGCTGCTTCAAGGGGCTCGGCAAGTTGGCAAGACCTACTTGCTAAATCAGTTTGGGGAACAGGAGTTTCGGCATACCGCGTCTTTCAATTTTGAGACAACTCCTGCTTTGGTCGATCTGTTTCAAGAAAGCATTGATGCCAAACATCTTTTGCTCACTCTGTCAGCCTATGCCGGGCTAAAAATCGACCAAAACTGTTTGGTTTTTTTTGATGAAATCCAACTTGCCCCCAGGGCCCTGAGCAGCTTGAAGTATTTCTGTGAGCAGACCCCAGAAATCCCGGTGGTGGCAGCAGGCTCCCTATTGGGGGTCAGTGTGGGCAAACAATCTAGTTTTCCAGTCGGCAAAGTTAGCTTTCAGAACTTGTATCCGATGAACTTTCCGGAATTCTTGTTGGCACTGGATGAAAACGAGCTTTTGCAACTGCTGGAAAACCACCCGATGGACCGGGCCATCAGCAAAGTCATTCACCAAAAACTTATTGATCTATTCAAGTTGTATTCATATTTGGGCGGCATGCCTGAGGTGGTGGCCCATTTTGTCGCATCACGCGATTTCCAAGAGGCCCGAGAAATCCAAAAAGAAATCGTGACTGCTTATGAACGGGATTTTTCCAAACACAAGACAAGCAGCGAGGCCATTCGGGTAGCGGAAGTGTGGCGTTCAATTCCAACCCAGTTATCACGTGAAAATAAGAAGTTTAAGTACAGCACCGTCAGTAAAGGGGGCCGTTCGACGCAGTTCGAGTCTGCTATCGAATGGTTGGCCATGGCCGGCATCGTCCACCCGGCTTATCAAACCAGAGCCCCCAAGTTGCCACTGGCCGGTTACGCCGATCAGAGTCGATTTAAAATTTACCTGGGTGACACCGGGCTCTTGGGTGCTTTGTTGGGTCTTTCTTCCCGGGCCATCGTCGAAGGCAACCGCCTTTTTGATGAATACAAAGGTGCATTTACGGAAAGCATTGTGGCTACCGAACTAAAGAGCCTTGACCTGGGAAATTTGCACTATTGGCTGAGCGGTTCACAGGCCGAGGTTGATTTTTTGCTCGAATGTGCTGAAGCAATTATCCCGCTCGAAGTAAAAAGTGGCCTCGGTCGACAAAGCAAGAGCCTTCAGGTTTATCGAGAAAAATACAAACCTATGGCCGCAATGAGAGCATCGTTGCGGAATTTTACCCACGATGGCGATTTCTGGAATATTCCGCTTTACGCGGTCTCCACCTTTTGTACACCTGAAAAACTGCTGTGGCTCCTCAACACTAAATCCCAATAAAGAATCAGGGCAGTTGACAGCGGAGGGCTTCAGCTTGATTCAAACTCGCGCAAGATCTCTTGGGCGCGTATGCCGATGGGGTCTTTTGGGAAGTTTTGGGCTACGTGGCGATACATGTTTAGGCCTTGCTGTTGCTGGTTGAGCTTTTCGGTCAGCAGTCGGCCGGCGGCGAAGATGGCTTTGGCGGCTAGGGGAGTCGACATGTCTGCTTTGGCGGCGCGGCGGCAGGCGTGGACAGCGTCTAGGGATTTGCCGGCCTTTTCTAGCATGGCGGCTAGCTGTAGGTCTTGTTGTGGGGAAAGCATGGGGAAGAGGTCGGCAAGGCGCAGATCGGCATAGGCGGCAAGGGCGGTGGTGGCGTTGCCGGCGGCTAGGGCGCTAACCAGATCGGCTTGCGGGTTTACGCCCATTGGCGGCTCGTCTTCGGGGTCCAGGGTGATGGGCTCGCGAACGGGGGCTTTGGCGGGCTCGGGTTCAAAGCCTTTTTCCGGCAGGCTGCCTTCGGGCTGGGCGTTGGGAAATTCGGGCTCCATCATGTCGACTTTATGGCCAACCTCTAGGACCTCGCGGTTTTGGTAAACCAGGCGGCCCAGGATCATGGCGGTTAGCAGGGGGGCGATCAAGCCCACGGCTTGGTGCAGAATGGGGGTGATGATGAATATCGAGTGGGCATAAAGAAAATTGGCCATCAGACCAGACAGCCACATACCAGCGAGGGTAAGCACACCCCAGACCAGGGCGGTGAGAATATAGTCGCGGGGAATGCGCAGGATGATGCCTAAGAGCATCAAGGGATTGAGCATGGCCATGGTGTTATCGGTGATGGCGGCGGTGATCATGGCGGCGGGGAAAATCAAGGCGCAGGCAAGAGCGATGAGCAGCAGGATCGGGTCGCCGTGCAGGTTGAGAGGATCGGCCAGGTAGGTACCCATGCCGATACGGGTGCTGATATAAAGTACCGCTGGCAGCCAGAGCATGATGGTGGCCAGCACGAAACGGACGAAAGGGACCAGGATATCGTCCATGATATCGCTGAATCCGGCTGGGTTGGGCAGTTTCTCTTCGCCGTAGGCAAATCGGTTGATGACCAGAAAATAGTAAGCAGCGTAGATACCCAGGGCGAGAATCCCACCGACAATGGGCACAAAAGAAATCAGCACCATCATGCCGGCGACAACCAGTAGCTGCACCAGGCCGGCCAGCGAGAAAATCGCCTGCAGAAAGGGGCCCAGCATGCGCCAGTAGGGCTCGATCTGTTTCTGGACCATGATGGTTTCGGCTATGCCCCCGCAGCTCAAACAGCGAACGAACTCACTGCGCTGGATGGTGTCGCGGGCAACGCACTGGGGACAGCAAGCAGCCTCGCACTTAGAGCAAATCCAGGCGGCGCGGGTATTGGGATGCTGGGTGCATCGGTGCATGTTTTCTCCCCCTAGCGATGGTAGAGCAGCATCCAGCACTCAATGTCGCCATTGAAGAGTATTTGATAGCGGTCGTGCTTGAGCGGAATTAGGTGTTGGACTTTTTTCTCGCCGGTGAGCAGGCAAATGCTGTGCCCGTCGAAGCCTTTGAATTTGTTGCCCAGCTCTCGGTAAAAATCGCTGTCGGTCTCCAGGCGCTTGCCGTAAGGCGGGTTGCTTACGATGACCCCGGGCGGCGAAAACGGCTTGAGATAGGAGACCGATTGCTGGGCAAATTGGATATCGACCCCGGCATTACGGGCATTGGTTTCGGCCGCTTGGAGAACCTTGGGGTCGATGTCGCTGGCATGGATAGGCGCGGAGCTGGAGTGTTTCTTGGCCTGGGCCTTGGCACGCAGCTCTTTCATTTGATCCCGGGCCGTCTGATCGAAGTTGGCCCAGCGTTCGAAACCAAAGGTCTCGCGGGCAAGCCCGGGGACAATGCCCTGGGCCATCATGGCCGCTTCGATGGCAATGGTGCCAGAACCACACATGGGATCACAAAAGGGCTTCTGCCAATCCCAGCCACTGAAATAGATCAAGGCCGCGGCCAGGGTTTCTTTTAGCGGCGCCTCGCCGGTATGCTTGCGATAAGCCCGCCGATGCAGCGACTCGCCGGCCAGGTCCAGATACAGGGTGGCTTGATTCTTGACCAGATGGACAAAGACGCGCACGTCTGGATCCTGGCGGTGAATGTCGGGCCGCTCGGACAGGCGATCGCGAATTTGATCGACGATGGCGTCTTTGATCTTCAGGGCGATGAAGTTGCTATGGGTCAGCTCGCTCGACCGGCAGTAGGCAGAGACCGCCAGGGTTTGGCGGGGACTCAAGGCAAAAGACCAGTCAACCGCCCGTGCGCCATCATAAAGCGCTTCGGCGCTGGGCGCTTCGTATTCGGCCAGCTTGGCAAAAATGCGCATGGCCACCCGCGAATGCAAACAAGCCTGCCAGCCATGCTCCCACTCTCCACCAAAATGCACCCCACCCCGATCACAACGCACCCGCGGCATGCGCAGCGCTTTTAACTCGTCGCGTAAAACCGGCTCGGTGCCCTTGGCTGCAGTAGCAAAGAATTCCATATTGCCCGCTAGCAAAACACGAAGCGGGCCTCAATTCAAGCGGAGCGCGCAGCTCTTCGCCGCTGCCGCAGGGTAAACAGCAGAAGCAAAGCGGGCCAAAGCGAGGCGGCCGCGGGCGTGGTGGCACAGGCGGTGCCTTGCAGTCTTTGGCTGGGCGGGTTTTGTTTGGGCTGGATGTCTTCGTTGAGCGCCACGCAAAGGCCGTCTTGACAGATGCGTTCGAAACCGCATGGGGTATCGTCGGGCCCGGCCTGGTGGACACAACCGACATCGGCCTGGCAGAGGTCCTCGGTACAGGGGTTGTCGTCGTCGCAGCTGATGCTATTGCCGGCTTGGCATTGACCGTCACGGCAAATTTCCGCGCCATTGCAGGGATCGCCATCATCGCATTCGATGGGATTTTCGGTCACGCAGACCCCGGCTTGGCAGGCACCGGCGCCCAGACAAAGATCGGCCGCTTGGCAGGCAGTGTTGTCTTCGATGGGCAGACAACGGCCTGGGTCTTGGGGATTGGTGCAGCTCAGACAGGGGTCGTCACAGGCAGAGTCACAACAGAGATCTCCGACGCAGGCGCCCGACATGCATTCGCCATTTTGCTGACAGCTTTCGCCGTTGGCCGAGCCGATGAAATCCAGGATCTCGGCCTCGTAATCCCCCACGGTGGCACTGCAGGCAATCGTGCCACAGGTGGCGGTGGTAAAAACGGTTATCCCGGCCACATAGAGCTTGCCTTGCCGTTCAACAAAAGCGGGACCGCCACTGTCGCCAATGCAGATCCCGCCCGGCTCCTGATCGTGGCAAAAGGAATTATTGGGAATGGTATCGGCTAACTCCGGCGTGTGACATCCGGTGGGCGAATCGCACAACAGCCCGATGTCGTCACGCACCTGGCGCTTGATGCCATAATCCTTAAGCTCGGGATCCGTCCAACCAAAGCCAACGAATTCCAACTCGCTGCCCAAGTCATCTTCATTGAGGTGCAATGAAAAAGGCAGAGCCGGCACCGGCACGATATCGGCCGGGGCGGCTTTTTCCAAACGCAACAGGGCCACATCATGCCAAAAGGCGGCATCGCCGTACTCCGGATGCACCCAACGTTCGATCACTTTCTTCTGCCCCAAACCGCCATCGGGAAATTCATTGCCAAAAATAACCCCGTTTTGATCAAATCCTTGCACACAATGGGCCGCGGTCAATACCACCGTCGGCGTTATCAGAGTGCCGGTGCAATAGCCGTAGCCACTGTTGATACTGATGGCCACCACCGCCTGATGGGCTCCTTCGGCTACCACGCTTCCGTTTACAATCTCCTGCTCCATAAAATCCCGATTCAGATCCTCGACCGAACCACAAGCCGTCCCGAATCCAAGAATGATTATCGCTAATCGCATCATTCGTCTACGCTCCTTTCCCGATCCCATACCTTCATGAGCAAGATACTTCGCAAGATCCTTGCCAATCGGGCACTCGACTCGTCATCAAGGGAATGAAATGAGTATTTGTCCTGTTATTTCCGCACAATAAGCAAATTTGAAAGCATCCATCCCTTGCCCAAAACCCAAGCCAGCTCACAGCGTTCTTCGACAAACTGAAACCAAATGGCTTCACCCCCATGACAAAGGCGTGACATCTGGCGACAAGGACGTGACAAACGGGCTGAGATATCCGATAACATTCTTCGCAAGAACCCAATGGGAGGATCCCCCTATCATGAACGCCAGAGAACGCTTTCTCGCTGCTTGTCGTAATGAAGATGTGGATCGACCACCGGTGTGGCTGATGCGGCAGGCGGGGCGGTATTTGCCTGAGTATCGGGCGCTCCGGCAGGAGAATCCTTTTTGGCAAATGATGCGGCAGCCGGAGCTGGCGGTGAAAGTAACCCGGCAGCCGGTGGATCGATTTGGGGTCGATGCGGCCATTTTGTTTTCCGATATTTTGATTGTGCTCGATGCCCTGGGGGCCGAAGTACATTATAAGAAGGGTGGGCCGGTCATTTCGCCGTTGGTGCGCGATGAGGCGGGCTTGACGCGCCTGCATGAGGTCGATGCCGACAGGGCCTTCGATTATGTCACGGCGGCGGTCTCGGCCCTGACCAAGGCCTTGCATCCAAAAACAGCGGTCATCGGTTTTTCCGGGGGGCCTTTTACCTTGGCCTCTTACTTGATCGAAAAGGGGCCCTCCAAGGATTTGCGCCGGCTCAAAGATCTGGCCCGCAAGCGACCCGAGCTTTACCGGGAGGTCATTGAGCGAATCGCCAAGGTGGTGGCCGACTTGCTGAAACTGCAGATTCGCGCCGGGGTCGATGCGGTTCAATTGTTCGACACCTGGGCCGGCAAACTCAACCGGGACGAATACCGCGAGCTGGCCCTGCCCTATACCCAGCAGGTGTTTGCCCGCCTGGCCGATGCCGGGGTGCCGCTTATCTTGTACGTGCGCAATGCCCAGGAACACTTTGAGGCCGCGGCCAGTTCGGGCTGCAGCGTGCTTTCTATTGATGACAGCCTCGATCTGGCCGAAGCCCGTAAGCGCTTGGGTCCCGACTTGGCCCTGCAAGGAAACTTTGATCCGGCCCTGCTGAAATTGCCGGTCGACGAGATCCGTACTCGGGTCCATCGGGGTCTCGATGCCTTGGGCGGCCGGGGCCACATCGTCAATTTGGGCCAGGGCTTGACCCCGGATACTCCGGTGGCCGGAGTTGGCGCATTTGTCGATGCGGTCCGAGAGTGGTCGCCATGAGCGCCGCCTTTTCTCCCCAAGACCCACGCCAAATCGATGCCGGCTTGCGGGAAAAATACGACGTGCGCGGGCCGCGCTATACCAGTTATCCGCCCGCTACCCATTTTCATCCGCTGAAGACAGCCGAGGTGTTTGCCCGCTGGCAAGAACGCAATGAGCTTACAACAGACCCGGGGCTTTCTCTGTACCTCCACATTCCTTTCTGTCGAAAGCGCTGCCTGTTTTGCGGCTGCCACACCGTGGTGGGCAAAAAGGAAGCAGAGATCGAAGACTACCTCAGCGCGCTCCGCCATGAGATAGACCTGGCCACCGAGCAGGTCAATCCCGCCCGCCCGGTCCACCAACTGGCCGTGGGGGGCGGTACCCCCAACTTTCTGTCGGCCGCGCAAATCCAGCGCTTGTTCAGCCATCTACGTGGGCGCTGGCAGCTTGCCGATGAGGCCGAGCTTTCGGTGGAGATCAATCCCCGCACGGCCACCGGCGAGAAAATCGACGCTTTGGTAGAACAAGGCTTCAACCGCTTCTCCCTGGGCATTCAGGATTTCTCCCCCGCGGTACTGCGCACCGTGCGCCGCGATCAGGGCCTGATGGAGGTCGAAGAAGTGCTCACCCGCTTGCGGGCCCAGGGAATCGGCTCCATCAATTTCGATCTAATCTACGGACTGCCGGGCCAGGATTTGGCGGGCTGCTTGAGCACTGCTGATAAGGTAGTCCAATTGCGCCCCGACCGCATCGCTCTGTACTCTTATGCCCATGTGCCTTGGATTCACGCGCACCAGCAAGCCCTGGAACGAGCCGGGCTGCCGGAGCCGGATGTCAAAGCGGCCTTGTTTTTGGCCATGAGCGACCGCTTCCTTTCGGCCGGCTATGAATTTATTGGCATGGATCACTTCGCCTTGCCCGACGACCCGCTGGCCCAGGCGCTAAAAAACCGTTCCCTGCGCCGCAACTTCATGGGCTATACCACCGGCCGCGGGCTTGACTTGCTGGGGCTAGGCACCTCGGCCATCTCCTCTATCGGCTCGGCCTATTCGCAAGACGACAAAGATATTGGTGCTTACGTCCAAACCCTGGCCCAAGGGCAACTGCCTTTGGTTCGCGGTTTTTTGCTCAGCCATGACGATCTGGTTCGCCGCGAATTGCTGCTTGAGTTGTTCTGTAACTTCCATGTCGATCTGGCGGCCTGGTCTCAGCGCTTCGATCTCAAGGCCGAAGACTACCTGGCCGACGATTTCGCTCGCCTAGAGCCCCTGGTCCAAGACGGCCTGCTGCGGCTGAGCCCCGAAGCCATTGAGGTTACCGACACCGGCCGCTTCTTTATCCGCAACATTTGTATGGCCTTCGATCAATACTTGGAAAAAGATGCCGGTCAACGAGTCTATTCGAGGACGGTGTGATGGAATGTTTATCGGACCATCGACCAACTGGGGTGGTGCTGCTCAATCTGGGCGGTCCCAAGGATTTGGCCGGGATCCCGGGCTTCCTCAAGAACTTGCTCTCGGATCCCGCCGTAGTGCCGGCGCCCTGGCCAATTCGACCCTGGCTGGCCCGACGCATTGCCCGTAAACGTTCGCCCATGGTGGCCGAGCACTATCGTGCCATCGGCGGCAAAAGCCCCATCGGCGGCCAAACCCGGGCCCAGGTCGAAGCCTTGGCGGCCGACCTGGGCGAGGGCTTCCTGGTCCGTTCCGCCTTTCGTCATTCCGAGCCCGGCGCCGACCGGGCGGTCCAAGAGCTTTTTGCCTGCGGGGTGCGCAAAATCATCGCCCTGCCGGTTTATCCGCAATGGTCGGCCAGCACTTCCGGCTCGGCCCTGGCCGACCTGAAAAGAGCGGCCCGCGCGCACAAGATGGAAGTTTTGTCCACGCCCTCTTTTCCAACCGGGAAGGGCTACATCCAGGCCTTGTGGGAGTCTTGTTCCCCTTTAATAGAGAAAAGCCGCGCCCAGCATGTGCTGGTCAGCGCGCATGGTTTACCACAGCGCTTAATCGACAAGGGCGATCCCTACGTCAAAGAAACCGAACAAACTTTTGCCGCTTTTTCTGCCTGCCTGCCTAGCGCCACGCCTTGTTCCTTGGCCTACCAAAGCCGACTGGGACCGGTGGCCTGGACCCAGCCCTATCTGGTCGACGAAATCAAACGCCTGGCCGATGAAGGCGTCTCGGCGCTGGTGGTGGTGCCCATTTCTTTCGCCTGTGAAAACTTAGAAACCCGCTACGAGCTAGATCTCGAAACCGCGCAGTGGGCCCGCGAGTGCGGCATCGAAAGTTTCCGGCGGGCGCCTTCTCCGGGCATCCATCCGGCCTTTATCGAGCAGTTGGCCCAGCTGGTGGGTACGACTAATGAGAGGCAGGGACATGGCGGCTGAGGTCCTGATCATCGGTGGCGGCATCGCCGGCCTGGCCTGCGCCCTGCGCCTGCAAAACCAAGGGGTCGCGGTCGAGTTATTCGAAGCCGACACCGTGGCCGGGGGCAATATTCGTACCGAAAACATGGGCGATTTTCGCATTGAGCGCGGACCGCATACCTTCATGGCTTCCGCCGACGACGTGTTTACCCTGGCCTCGGAAGCCGGCCTGGGCGAACAGATTGTGGTCAGTAACCCGGCCGCCCACAATCGATTCATGGTTCGCAATGGGCACATGTATAAAGTCTTTAGCGGTCCTCTTTCTTTTCTGGGAAGCCGCTTGCTGAGTTTTCGCGGCAAGCTGAAACTGATGGGCGAGCCTTTCCGTACCCGTAGGCGCGGCCAACCTGACGACAGCGCCCGCCAATTTTTCGACCGGCGCTTTGGCCCGGAAGCTGCCCGCATTCTGGCCGGCGGCTTTATCAGCGGCGTCTATGCCGGGGATCTCGATCAGCTCTCGGCCCGGGCGGCTTTTCCTCTTTTCTGGGGTTTCGAGCAAGAGTCGGGTTCCATGATCCGCGGCGCCCTGCGTCTGCGCAAACAACGGCGGGCAGCCCGACGCCAAGCAGCCGATCCCGGACCCGAGCGACCCAAAGGGCTTTGTTCTTTTGAACAGGGATTGGGCCAGCTAAGCCAAGCCATTGCTAAACTGCTGGGCCCGCACTGCCACCTGGGCCACAAAGTTTTGGCCCTTCGCCGTAGCGATAAAGGCTTTGAAATCGAGTGCGACGGGCAGCGGCATGGGGCACAACAAGTGGTACTGGCCGTGCCCCCGGGGCCAGCTGCCGGCTTGCTGCAAGAGCTTGATGAGGAAGCAGCCGCGGCCCTGGCCGGCATTCCCATGGCCAAACTGGCCGTGGTGTACTTGGGCTTTGACCAAGACTTAAGCTCGATCCCGGACGGTTTTGGCTTTCTGGCGCCAAGAGACGAAGGCGTCCGCACCCTGGGCGTGTTGTTTCCCTCGCGTTTGTTTGCCGGGCGTAGCCCGACCCCGGGCGACTTATTGGTCGGCTTTGTGGGCGGCACCCGCGACCCCGAAGCCATCAAGCTAAGCGACGATCAACTGAGCCAAATCGTTACCGAGGATCTCAAACTGCTAACCGGGCTCAGCGCCCGGCCCTGCCGTTGCCAGGTCATCCGCCACCAGGCGGCTATCCCGCAGTTCATTCAAGGTCATGCCGAGAGAATGGACCAGCTGCACGCGCGCCTGCAACAGTTCCCGGGCCTGCATTTGGCGGGCAATTATTTGCGGGGGGTAGGCATGAAAGACGCGGTCGGCTCGGGCTTCGCCGCCGCGGCCGCCGCCGCGGCCGTGGAAGGCAAACATCAGCCCCCGCGGAAGGCAAAGTTATGAACGAAACCAGCAATGGCTTGGGCTTGGATTTGGCAGTGGTGGGCTGCGATTTTCGGGTGGCCTCTTCCAGCTTCCGCTCGCGCCTGGTGCTATCGGCGACCGAGGCCAAGCAACTAGCCGAAGAGCTCATGCGCAATCAGGCCGCCGACGGATTTGTCGATCTCAACACCTGCAATCGCAACGAATGGATCGTCAGCGGGCCCGACCCGCGCTGGGCGGCCGAGTTGCTCTACAGCCAAATGCTGACCCGCCTAGGCCCCGATGCCCAGGCTCGCATCCAGCCCTATCGTTACCTGGGCGAAGAAGCCGCGCGCCACATCTTTCGGGTAGCCATCGGCCAAGAGTCGCTGGGGGTGGGCGAACGGCAAATCGCCGGCCAGCTTTACCAAGCGCTGGAGACCTCGCGAGAACGCTGCATCTCCTCGCGCAGCCTCAACGGCCTGGGCTCTATTGCCGGCCGTCTGGTGCGCATTGCCTTGCGCCGCGGCCAAATCGAAAATGCCGCCGTGGGCGTCCACTCGCTGGCGCTCAACTACTTGCGCAAGGCCCTTTCGGACACCAAAAACCCGCGGGTGGCCGTGGTGGGCTTGGGCCGCATCGGCCGGCGGGTCCAGGGGCTACTCGAAGACAGCGGATTTGCCCAACCCATATTGTGCAACCGGACCGTGCGCATTGACCGGAAGGACAATATCCGTC
>JAUVBB010000469.1 GCA_030591445.1 Deltaproteobacteria bacterium
GTCGAAGCGCATGACTAGTTTGGCGGCCCAGAAGGCGTCGGCGGGGTCCATTTCGAAGAAGGGCCAGTAGGGATAGGCTTCTCGCCAGAGGGCGGGGTCGAAGTGTTCGGCGCCGAAGGCGCCTATGGATAGCCAGGGGGTTTCTTTTTGTTTTTCCCAGGGGCGTTGCCAGAGACCGAAAGAGAGATAGGCGGCGGCCATCATTTGCCAGTCGATGATGTACTCCCAGCCGTCTTCATAGCGGGCCTTTTCGGCCTGGTGGGCGCCTAGGGCTTCGCCGAAATCTATCAGGTAGTGGCGTACAAAGTGGCGGCCGTCTTGTTCGACGTACATGTCTAAGGTGTTGTCCTCTTTCATGTCGGTGTGGCCCAACCAGGCGGAGAATACGCGCAGGCCGCGCAGTTCGCGGCGGTGTTGGTGGGGGATGATGTCGTTGGCGTCATCTTCGCGCAGGCCTTCGGGCAGCACGCCGCCCAAGGGCGCGCCTTCTAAAAACTCACTGGCAAAGGCGCGGAAGCGGCCATCGGACTGCCGGGGTGAGGCGGTCAGGATTTCGGCCACATGGGCCTTGGTCATGAGTTGCTTGCGTTGCAGCTCGTCTACGAATTTGGCCCCGGGTTTGAGCCGAACCTGATCGCCATGAAAATAGAACACGTGATCGGAGGGGACATTGTAGCCCAGGGCCCAGAAGATGCGATTGACGATCACGCCGGTGGCGGTCTGCATCTCGGGGTTGTCCTTGGTGTCGAACTTGACCAGATAGGTGTGGCCGCGAACGTCCTTGGCAAAAAAACCGGGATTGGCGCCACCGATCTTGCCGCGCACCACCGTCAGCGGCGGTTGGGGCGGACCGTGGCGATTGGGACCGGCGACGGCTTGGGCCGGAGTAAGCGGGCGCAGGCCGATGCGGTTTACAAACCAGGTGGAATCGGGCACTTCATCTAGCGCATTTACGTTGCGGGCGGGTTCGGCAGAACGAAGTTCCAGCGCGCGCGGCACTCGGCGAAAGAGAATGATGTCGGCAAAATAGCGAATGCGCGGAAAATCGTTTTCTTGCGGTTTAGCGATATCAGCGTCATCAGCTACTGCCCACACCACCGGGCGATCCTGAAACTGGCCGGGGGCGGCACAAGCGGACAGCCCCAAACAGACGAACAGACCAAGCCATCGAAGATCTTTCATAGTTGCTTGCTCCGGTCGGTAAAGGCGGCCAGGGGGTCGGTGGAGACGAAGAATTGAAAGCCGTCGTCGCCGTAACTCAAATCAAATTTCAGGTACTGGCTGTCTAGAGTACCCACGATGATGCCGCCACCGTAACCTACCCGCCAGGCGCGATCGGAGAACAAACGATCGAAATCCTTGGCCACCCGGCCCAGGTCGACAAAGAGGTGGCCGGCGACATATTCATGGACCGGGTAGCGATATTCCGCGGTGGCCATGGCGGACAATTTGTCGCGAAACCGCTCCAGGATATAGCCGCGCAAGCGGTGAGGGCCGCCCAGCCGGGACAATTCGGAAAAGGGAATCTCTTGATCGTCGCCATAAATGCCTTCGAGAGCAGCACGCAAAACCAATACCCGCGATCCACGGAACAAATCGATGAAGACCGTGCCTTCCAGACCGTAATGAGCGTACTGAAAATCACCCTGCGGCGGCGCCCCACCCACGAAGGCTTCGAAGTAGACCCCCGAGGAGGGACGGGCCTCCCGGTTGCGAAAATCGAGCACCAAGTTCCATTGCAGCTCCAACAAATCGACCCCCGGCTCGAATCCGGTTAGCTGGGCGGTGTCATAGACGGTCTCGATGGAAACATCGCTGTCACTGCCATGCTCGCTGGGGCCGAAGACCCGATGGTTGAAGATGGCAGTCAAGCCGGTCTTGACCAAACGGCCGGCTTGGCCTCCGGTATAGCCTAGCCGCATAAGCGCCAGCACCCGTTCCTGGTTGTAACGGGTCGAAGCAGCGGCATCGGTGGGCCGGGCCAGGATTCCGTTCTCGGGCACTACCCCCTCGTCGCCAATGCCCCGGAAGATGAGCCGCGGGTTCTTCTCATAACGGGCGCGTGCTTCTAACCAGAAACGACTGCCGCCCAGGCGATCGGCCTCGAAACTGAGCTGGTAGCCCTGAAAGTACAAGCCGCCGTATCGCGCCTTGGCCTTGATCGATTCCTGGTGGCCGAACAAATCGTCGTGAAATGCATTGAGCCCCACGGTATAGCCAAAGACACTTTGATACATGGCGTAGGGAAATATGGCCGCCGTGCGGGCGTCATTGTAGAGCAGGTCCTCGGTATGCTCGACAATCGCGTAGCGATCCATGGCCGAGGACAACAGTTGCAAAGGATAAAAAGCAGTGCGCATGGCCACCCGCGGTACCGACGCCAACATCCTGGGCAAGACCAACAGGACTTCCTGGGTCTCGATCCCGGCCGCGCGCGAAAAACCGCGAGCCTGATCGGCTGCCATCCGCGGTCCCTCTGTCTGCAAAGGCAGAGCCTCGGTTTCTTGCTCCGTCGCCCAGACCGACGGCGTCGGCAAAGACAGCAGAAGGCAAACAAGAGGCAAAATCATGGGCTTCATGAACTCTCCACATCGGTTTGTACCGGCGTCTTCGGCCGGTGGGTCTCCCACCATTGGCGAGCACGGCTCGATGACCACGCGGGGCTAAGGGCAAGGTCATCCAACTCGGCCAGCAAGGCATCGGCATTCTGCGGCCGCTGGGCGGGATCCTTTTCCAGGCAACGCAAGACCAGACGGTCGAGCGCGATCGGCACCTCGATCTCGGTAACAGTAGATGGCGGAGGCGGCGGGTCTTTGAGATGGGCCAAAACCGTTGCCATCGGCGTATCTCCTTCGAAAACGGTACGGCCGGTAAGCAACCAAAACAGGACACAACCCAGGGCATAAAGGTCAGCGCGGCCGTCCACGGGCTTGCCTTCGGCAATCTCAGGCGGCATGTAGGCAGGGGTACCGGCGGTGATGCCATCCATGGTTAGCTTTCGGCTCTCGGCCTCCGATTGTGCCTGCAGCGCCACCATGCCAAAGTCGAGTACTTTGACAAAATCAAAGTCGCGGCCATAGTGGCACAGAAGCAGGTTGGCCGGTTTGATGTCCCGGTGAACCAAGCCGGCATCGTGGGCCTCGGCCAGCGAAAGACAAACTTGGCGGGCCACATATACCGCGCGGGCAGGCGACACCGGCCCGTAGCGAGCCACCAAAGATTCCAGGTCGAGTCCGTCGAGCAACTCCATGATGTAGTAAAAAGCGCCTTCGTCGCTGCGACCAAAATCGTAAAGCGCAACCGTATGGGGCGACTGCAAGGAAGCGGTAACCTGGGCCTCGCGTTCAAAACGATCGCTCATGCGCATCCCGTTGTCAGGCGACTGGGAACCGACGCCATCCCGACGCACCAACTTGACCGCCGCCGGCCGGGCCAAAAGCCGGTGGCTAGCGTGCCAGACCTCTCCCATTCCGCCTCGGCCCAACAAACGTTCGAGATGATAACTGCCCAGGTCACGAGCCTGGGCCACATCGCGATTCAAACCATAGATAATCCGAGAACCAAACACGGCCAGCACTACACAGATCGCCGGATAGATGGTAACTCCCAGGTAGTCGGCAAAGTGAACCTTGGTGACCCCCAGGATCGAGACCACCCAGACCCCCAAAGGAGCCATGGCGGCGGCCAATACGGCCGCCAGTAGCGTCCGGCCCGGTGGACTAGGCACGATCATGGGATAGACTGCAATCACCAAGGTGGCCAGAGTCATGGCGGCAAAAATCCCGTAGGCCGATGCGGTAAAATAGTTATAGCCAACACCGACCACCAGGCAAAAAACCACCTCATAGATCAGGCCCAGATTCAGAATAGTGGAATGGCGAAAACGCATGCTGCGAGCCGCTAAAAAAAGAGCCAGCGAAAGGCCAAGGAGAGTCAACTGCATACACCTGACCACAAAAATGCTACAGGCGGCGGTAAAGTCCTGCCAGACTGGCCGGGAGCTGATAAAAACAATGGCTACCAAGACCGTCATCAACAGAGAGAACTGGGCCACCCGCTTGCAGGCTTGCGCCTGGAGCTCGATGGGCAAACCGAAGCCGCTCTTCTGGGCCTGCTTCGACTTTTGGGTGTCGCTGGCCCGCGGCCTCAGCAGCGTATCGTGGTCTTGGTTCATCGCCGGCGCCTCCGTGGGCTAAGCCCGACTAGGACCAACAAGAACAAGGGCCAGGCAGACCCAGCAGCGGCCGCGGCGGTGTGACAGCCGAAGATATCTTCGAGATAAGGCAGGGTCGGGTTGGCCAAGGCCCGCTTGGCCCAGGGCGAATCACAATAGTGGTTGCTCTGGTCACAGCCCGGCTGGTAGCTGAGCCATTTGTCCATGACCGCGCGCACGGTAATCAAATCGTCGTCTTTCCCGTCGATGAAAGCGGTGGCCGCAAACACCAAATCGACCGAGGAGTCCAGCACGCCAACCAGGATCTCGCCCACGTCAGGGCCACAGCCATCGAGAGAAACGCTGTGACGGATGCCGTCGCGCTCTTGATCTTCCCAGGTGTCGGTGACCGCTTCGGCATAGTTGAGCACATGGACAATATGGGTCAAGTCAGGGCTGCGAATGGTATGGGAGAAACTATCGTGAAAAGTGTGCAGGGCCTTGCCCAGATAATAGGCCACTGCCCAGGCATCGACCTTGATTTCGCCGTGGAAATCGACCGCGATGGTTACCCGGATGATCTGTTCAGCCGGATCCTTCTTTCGAAATTCACGCATCAGCTCAAAAAAAGCCAAAATCTGCTCCCGGCTGGCCTTGATGGCAGCCTGGTTACCCTCTTCATAATCGTCGCCGGGGGCGCGCAAGAAATGTTCATATTGCAGCTCTGGATGCACATGCAAAGATCGAAGCGCGTTGAGGTTAATGGTCGAATGGCCATCGGTGTCGTTGGCCCGCACCCCGGCCAGCAGACTGGCAAAGTAAAAACTCTCCTTGCGGCTCAGGGCCGGGTACTCCAGGTCTTCAAGCAGTTTTTCGATAAAGGACTCCCAGGGCCCATCGCGCGGTTCGGGAATCTGATCGACCGGCACCGCCGCCCGGGTCTGGTAATAGGCCGCCATGGTAAATCGCTCGTGACAAGGGTCGGTAAAACCGGTGCCCACGGTAAAGGCCACGGCCGGGGAAGCAACTGCCCCTAGCAAACCGATCAGCAAAGCAAGCCATAAAGATTTCACCAGTCTACCTCCAGGCCCAGCAAAGTTCGATATTGCAACATCACCA
>JAUVBB010000208.1 GCA_030591445.1 Deltaproteobacteria bacterium
GGAGAATTGCTGCGCCTGTCCTGGCGACTGGATCCGGCCCCCGCTTGCGACAATGATCGCGATGACGATGAAGACGGCAAAATCGATCTCGACGATCCGGGCTGTGGCGATGTCCATGACCAAAGCGAAAAAGGAAGCATACAGTGCGACAACGGCATCGATGACGACGAGGATGGCTTGACCGATTACCCCGCCGATCAGGACTGTGATGACCTGGCCGATGACGAAGAACGCCCCCCGGCCTGCAACAATGGCCTTGATGATGACCTGGACAATCTGACCGACTTGGACGATCCTGGCTGCAGCGATGCCACCGATGACAACGAGTGGGGAGAACTGGCCTGCGACAACGGCATTGACGACGACGAAGACGGAGAGACCGATCTGGCGGATCCTGGTTGTAGTAATGTCAGTGACGAAAGCGAGTTTGGAATCATGCAGTGCGACAACGGCATCGATGACGACGAAGATGGTCAGACCGACTATCCCGACGATCCCGATTGCACTGACTTGACGGACAACAAGGAAAAGCCGTAAAAGGGACAAGGACAGTGAGATTGGAATGATTCAGGAAGGACGGATTGTATGGACCCAACAAAACAGCCAAGCCAAGCAAATCAACAACAACTCCAAGAGAATCCGGGAGAAACAACGGTTATTTCCGGGGCACACGGAGGGGACATGAAAGAAGCACCGGCACCAATCAAGATCAACCGATTGGGTGACTATATCGAAGACTGCGGAAGCTACCAGGTGCAGGAGTTCGGAATCTTGCATGGCGAAGCCTTCTTCTTGCATCATGGTCCCGTGGGCAAGTTGCGTATGCCTCTGGGCCTGCAAACCACTTTGATCTCGGAAGGCAAGGGAACCACACCGGACAAACCCTTCAATCCGCAAGCAGACTTCTTGGTCTTTCCCTTACGTCGGCTCCAAGCTCCCACTGAAGACGACGATCTGATCTGGATTGGGCGCAGCGAAAACAACGACGTCGTCATTCCCGACGCCTCCATTTCCGCGGTCCATGCTTTTATCAAGCGAGGAGAGGAAAACGAGTTCCTCATCCAGGATATGAACTCAAAAAATGGCACCTACCTCAACGACGATCCAGTCCCCGCCCAAGGCATGGGCACGGCCACCTTGTTTGAATCCGGAGCTCGTATTCGCCTCGGTTCGGTCAGCTTAACTTTTCTGGAAGTTCCCGAGTTCCACAACCTGATCAAACGGCTTCTGCTCAGCTAAAACCAGTCCGCCAGGCAAGGAAAAAAAATGAAAGCCAACTCTATCGAGTTTTTACAACAGCTTCTCGAAACCCCCTCGCCATCTGGCTTTGAACAACCGGTCCAGCGTCTCATCCGCACGCGCATGGAGCCCTTCGCCGATAAGATCGAAAGCGACGTGCACGGCAACACCATGGTGGCGCTGAACCCCAAAGGTTCCCCCCGGGTAATGTTGGCCGGCCACGTGGACCAAATTGGCTTCATGGTGCGCTACATCAGCGAAAAGGGCTTTGTCCATTTTCGCCCCATCGGCGGCATCGACTCCACCGTGGTGCCCGGCCTCGCCCTTACCGTTCACACCCACAAAGGTCCCATCGAGGGCGTAGTCGGCCGCAAGGCCATTCACCTGATGAAGCCCGAAGAACGCAACAAGGCCAAAGTCGATTTGTCCCAGTTGTGGCTCGACATCGGTGCCAAGGACAAGAAGCAATGTGAAAAATGGGTGGCCATCGGTGATCCCATCACCTATCGCCTAGGCATGACCCGCCTGGGCCGCGATTTGCTCGCCTCGCCCGGTATGGATGACAAAGCCGGCGCCTTCGTGGTGATGGAAGCCCTGCGGATCATCCGCAGTTCCCGGCGCAAATGCACTTGTGCCCTGTTTGCCGTCAGCACCGTCCAGGAAGAACTGGGCCTGCGCGGTGCCCGCACCGCCTGCTACGGTATCGACCCTTCCGTCGGCATCGCCGTCGATGTCACCCACGCCGGCGACTTCCCCGGCGTCGATAAGCGCGTTACCGGCGACATCTCCCTGGGCAAAGGACCGGTTATCACCATCGGGCCCAACATCAATCCCAAGCTGGGCGAGATATTCGAAAGCACCGCCGCCAAGAAAAAGATCCCCTATCAACGCGAAGGCGCTGCCCACGCCACCGGCACCGATGCCAACGCCATCCAAATCACCCGCGCCGGCGTGGCTGCCGGCCTGATCAGCATCCCCAACCGCTACATGCACACCCCGGTCGAAGTTATTCACCAAAAGGACCTGGAAAACACCGCCCGCCTGCTCGCTGAAACCTGCCTGCAAATCACGCCCAAAACCGATTTCATACCCCGATAGTCCGGGGCTCCTGGCATTCTGCCTGATTTCGAGTATCATGTCTGCCCATGAAGATTTTCCTATCCGCAATGCTCCTGATAGCCAGCCACACTGGATGTGTGCATGGGCAACCCGCCGACCTGGTGCTGCGTAACGGTAAGATTTTAACCGTCGACGAAAAGAACCCCCAAGTCCAAGCACTGGCCGCGCGCGGTGACTTGATCGTTGCGCTTGGCTCCGACCAGGCTATCGGCGCCTACATTGGTGAAGCCACCCGGGTGATCGACCTGCAAGGCCGGCTGGCCATTCCGGGATTCATCGAAGGACACGGCCATTTCATGGGCCTCGGTCAATCGATGATGCGCTTGCAGCTGGCCAGGGCCCGATCCTGGCCCGCCATCGTGGACCAGGTCGAGAAGAAAGTGAAAACCGTACGCCCCGGCGATTGGATCATCGGCCGCGGCTGGCACCAGGAGAAATGGGATCACCCCCCCTCCCCCCACATAGAGGGCCTGCCCCTTCATCACGACTTGAGCCAGGTTTCCCCAGACAACCCAGTCCTGCTCATTCACGCAAGCGGCCACTCGGCAATCGCCAACGCCATGGCCATGAAGCTCGCCGGCATCACCCGGCACAGCTCCAATCCCGCGGGTGGTGAAATTCTTCGTGATCGCCAGGGAGAGCCCATCGGTGTCTTGCGTGAAACCGCCATGGATCCCCTGCAATCCGCATGGGCAACTTCTCTAGCCAAGCGCAGCCCCACCCAGGCCGAAGCCGACCGCAAGCAAGCAATTGCCTTGGCCACCGCGGAATGTCTAGCCAAGGGCGTAACTTCTTTCCAAGACGCCGGTTCACCCTTTGCGTTGATCGACTTCTACCGAAAACTCGCCGAGGCGGGAAAACTCGGCGTCCGTTTATGGGTCATGATTTCTGCCGACAATCAAGCCCTAGCCAAAAATCTCGCCCAGTACCGAATCATTGACCACGCCCAAAAACACCTGACCGTCAAAGCCATCAAACGCCTGGCCGACGGGGCACTAGGCTCCCACGGAGCCTGGCTGCTAGAACCCTACGCCGATCTACCCGCCAGCTCCGGCCTCAGCACCACCCCGGCCCCCGAGATGGCCGAGACCGCCCGCCTAGCCCTCAAGCATGGCTTCCAACTCTGCACCCACGCCATCGGCGACCGCGCCAACCGGGAAGTGCTAAACATTTACCAACAAATCTTCCAGAAAAACCCAAGTAAGCAAGACCTACGCTGGCGCATCGAACACGCCCAGCACCTACACCCCGACGACATCCCCCGCTTCGCCAAACTAGGCGTCATCGCCTCCATGCAAGGAATCCACTGCACCGCCGACGGCCCCTGGGTCATCAAACGTCTCGGCGAGCGCCGCGCCCAACAAGGCGCCTATGCCTGGCGATCCCTCCTGAACACCGGCGCCATCCTCGCCAACGGCACCGACACCCCCGTAGAAGACGTCAATCCCATCCCCGGCTTCCACGCCCTGGTCACCCGCCAAATGAACAACGGCCAATCCTTCTTCCCCGATCAACGCCTAACCCGCCAAGAAGCCCTCCAAGCCTACACCCTCAACGCCGCCTACGCCGCCTTCGAAGAACACAGCAAGGGCTCCCTGGCCCCCGGCAAGCTAGCCGACATCGTCATCCTCTCCCGCGACATCATGACCATACCCACCAAGGAAATATCCGGCACCCAGGTCCTCTACACCATCCTAGGCGGCAAGGTGGTATTCGAAAAATAATCTTATCAAGCTCCCGCATTAGCTCATGATTCTGGCCAGGCATTGTGTTAGTCTGGGGGAATATCAGTCAAACAGCATGAATGTTTCGCTTTTGCAAAATCGCGGTCGATGTCTGTGTGGATTGTACTATCTGCCAGGAGGGTTCAACGTGCTGATCAAATCCCCTTTATGCTTCCTGTTGTTCGCTTCATTCTTTTTTGTATCAGAAGAATCAATGGCGCAAGAAGACAAGTGCCAAGAGATACAGGCCTTGGGAACCACGGCCAGAGAGGGAGTTCGCATCCCGGCAGATGTGCTGAGTTTGGTGGCTTCTTCGGTGAAGTTGTCTTTGCCGGGGACAGAGGTGGCCAAAGAGGCTTGTGCTTATGCGGTGGAGGTTACGGCATTTGAAAACAGCCCGGGGGCTTGCCAGCCGGAGGCGGGGCAGAGTGCTTGCCCTCAGGACAAGGTATTCATGCTGGTTGGGCTCAATGCCGAAATCCTTCTGTATCAACAAAAGATTGAAGCAACCGAAACGCGGCCATCGCTACCCTGGAAAGTCGTCCGCTTAGCAACCACGGTCAAGAAGAAGCAAACCTACATTGCGCCCGAGTCCCCTCTGGTGCCGCCGCCCGGGGCCATTGACCTGGAGATGAAGGCTTACCAAGATCGGAAACTGGCGTTTCTCACCAAGCTGACCAAGGCACAGGCCGGCGCACTGGCCAAGGCAGTCTCGCTGGCTGCCGCCGGAATGGCCACCGGGCTGGTTTCGGACCAAGCCCTGGTCAGCACCCCAAGTGCGGCTTCTGCCGTGGCCGGGGCAGATCCAGCCGGTTACCTGGGTCTGTTCGTGAGTAAGACGGTCAAGTTGAAGCCTGAGCGGCTAGACCGGCTGGGCAAACTCTTGCAAAAGGCCGTGGCTGAAAAAATTGGTGCGTGGCCGCATGACTCCTATTTGATCCGCCTGACCCGGGCCGAAACCAAACCCTGGACCTGTCCTGAGAAACAGGCAAGCGGTCAGGAAATCGAATGTACCGCGGGCAGGACCTACATGAAGTCCCAGCTAGGAGTGTGGGTGGTACTCCATGCCCAAAAAGAAAATGCCGCCGGCAAGATGGTGCGCGTGCCAACCAAATTCTTGCAGGCCCCAAGCTCGGTTATCGGCCTCGAAGCCATGCCCGACATCCAAGCCCCGGCAGCCCCAGCCGCCACCGCCTCCGACATCGACCTGGAAGTCTACCAGCAAAAACAGGCCGCTTATCTCGAGCTAGTTCAAGGCGCCCGCAAACGTGCCGGCCTGAAAGCCGAGGAACAAGTCGCCCTCAACATCGCCGCCAAACTCACCTCCGTAAACCCTGGAGGCAATACGCGTGGCCCCTACCCGGTCCAAGCCCCCATCATCGTCACCACCCCGAAAAGAACTGGCCCGGCCGAAAAGTACGAATCTCCTTCCCCGATCACTTTCGGGTTCTTAACTGACTATGGTCTCAACACCACCCTGAATTTGAAGGGCAGCAATGACGAAGAAAAATTCTCGGCAGATGGCAACCTGACCTACGAAATGGTATTTCGCTCCGCTGGCCATCGACTATCACTATCTTCCCAGTTCAAAGTCACGGGAAATTTCAACGTTGTAGAAGACGCAGACGATTCTGGCCAATTTGGCATTGGCGGACTGGCTGGACCATCAGCAAACATGGCCCGTTTCACAACGGACGTCTTTATGGTTAGCGATCTGTTTACCTTCGTCGAACCGCAACTATTTGCCCTGAAAAAATTTGGCTCGGACAGTCCCGATCCCGAGCTAGCCATTTTCGCCGGACTGGGCTGGGGCCGAATATATCCGGTGGCAACCCACACTCGGGTCATTGGTTTTCTCAACGTTCTGCATAACTACGGCTTATTGAAAAGAAAACTAGGCATTGATGAACTACGGCAATTGATGGAAATCATTCCCAATCGATGGGATAGCACGATGGAATCAATCGCGGCTGTTCAGAAACTCAGAGACTTGGACCTCCTCAGAGAAGAACCCAATGATTTGGTCAAAGCCGAGCTCATCAATGCAATTGAGAAATCGTATGGCTACAAAGAGGAAGGAACAGATTTTCGGGCAGGAATTCACTACTCTATTCTTACTGGAAAATCCGACTTGCTGGTTAGCGCCTTACAGTTTGCCTTTACCTACCAACAAAAACTGTCATTCGGACAATGGATTTTCGAGCCAATGGCCGGTACGTTCTTATCGTCCGATCCTTTCTTGGCCACCTTCCTTGTGGGCGCCCGTCTCAGCCTGCAGACGAGCGCTCGGTCACGGTACGTATTGGCAGATAACTTCAATTTCGTTGTCAACAAAGACATCAGTGAATGGAAGCACAGCACCGAGATTTCGTACCTCTATTGGTTCAACAACCTGATCACTATCTCGCTCACGGCAACCGCGGTACAGGAGTCTGACAACTATGCGGTATTCGCCTCATCTGATGAGGACTTCACCGATTACCAGCTATCATTCGATGTTAGCCTGAGAACATTCTAGATACACAGAACCCGCTTGATCTAGTCTCTCTTCAGGTTGGTTTTCAGCCACTGGTCGATCTGGTCACTTTGGGTGGTGTGACCGGGGAGGGAGTTGTAGGTGGTGCGGGCTTGGTGGGTGAGGGTGCGGACTTGTTGGGGGCAGGGTGGGTCGTTTCTTTTTCGGGGCTGGCAGTGGGCTTGCCATAGGAGTTGGGCCAAGAGGAATTGGGCGTTGGCGACGGCGGGGTTTGTTAGGCCTAGGGATTTTTGGAAGATGGCCAGGGAGCGGCGTTGGAGTTCGATGGCGGCGGGGAGTTGGCCTTGGCTTTTTTGGGTCTGGGCCATGTCGCCCAAGACAATACCGACGGCGCGATGTTCGGGGCCCAGGGTTTTTTCCCAAATGGCCAGGGCGCGGCGGTGGTGGTCGAGGGCGGCGGTGGTCTGGCCTAGTTTCAGGAGTATGTTGCCCAGGTTGTTGAGACTGCTGCCGACCACCGGGTGATCAGGACCGAAGACTTTTTGGCGAATGGCCAGGGCCTGGGCGTGCACTTCTTTGGCTTGCTGGTCTTGGCCGAGGGAATCGAAGAGATAACCCAAATTGTTTAGACACATGGCCACGTCGGGATGTTCTGGCCCAAGCGCTTTGATAAAAAGGTCGCGGGCGCGTTGATGGTATTGCACGGCTTTTTCGATCTGGCCTTGGTGCTTGAGGACAGTGCCGATGTTGTTCAAGCTCTCACCTACGTGAGGGTGGTCCGGGCCTAGGGCCTTTTCGGCGATGGCCAGGGCTTGTCGATAGTAGGCTAGGGCGCGCGGATAATCACCTAGGCTGTCATAGATGATGCCCAGCTTGTTGAGACTTTGGCCTACGCTGGGGTGCGCGGCGCCCAAAGCCTTCTGGGCGGCGACCAGGGCCTTTTCTTGGCTCTCCTTGGCCTCCGCATACTTGCCTTCGGCATACTGCACGGTGCCCAAGGCAGTAAGCCAGGCAGCGAGTTGGGCTGGCTTTCGTCCTTGGCGATCTAAAATTGCTTCACAATGACGACTCCAGTGGTGGCCCGCGGGGCGCCGCGCTTGATCGTAGCCTACTACCACGATCAGAGCGGTGGCCGCCCGCAGTCTGGTGACGTCGTCGCCGGCCGCTTCGGCCAACCACCAAGCCTGCTCCAGGCTCTGCTCGGCGGCTTTGAATTTCCCACTGTTGCCTTGCAGTTTGCCTAACATATAGCGGGCCTCGGCTTCGATGGGACGGTAAGCGCTTTGCCGGGCCGCGGCTACGGCTTTGGTCGCCAAGACGACGCCCTCCGGATATTTACCGGTATGCATGAGTGCCTGGGTATCGGCCAGTTGAGCGCGGACAGCTGCTACTTTTATACGGGTGGCCGGATCCCGGGCCGGACGAATGTCGGCCTCCAGAGCCGCCAGGTCACCACAGTTGGCCACCGGAGTCAGGGCATGGACTGCCTCGACGGCCTTGTCCACAATTTGGGCATCGGCCTGGGCAAATAGGTGTAGCAATGCCTCGGTCTCTTGTAAACGGCGGTGCAAACAGATGGTACGTAAATCCAATAGCTTTTCCGACTGCTCGCCTCTGATGCGCGTAGCCTCGCAGGCTTCGGTTTGCATACCGGTCCAACTGTGCAGGCGCCCGGTCACCGCCTGTCGGACCCGTTCGAAACTGCTGCCGGCAAAAGATCGACCGGTATCGGCAAAAGCGGTCTGTAAATTTCGCTCTACCTCGGCATTCCAGATGCGAGCGGTGAGGTTTTCGGCCCCTCGACACAGGCGACCTTGCTCCGCGTTCCACCAGGCCACCAGTGCCGCGCTGCCGCCGGCAAAAGCCAGCACGGCCGCGGCGGCCATTAGTCTTCGCCAACGGGCCCAGGGATCGCGCCCCAAAGCGGCCAACAATTGCTCGATGTCGGGGTAACGCGCCTGCGGATCAACGGACAGACCGCGAAAGACAATCTGACGCAGCCACTTGGGCAAGCGGGCCTGCGCAGGCACCGGGTTTACCTTTCCGGCCAAGACCCGTTCTTTCAACTCCCGGTAGCTCCTGCCCGTGAAGGCCTGCTGCCGGGTCAAGGCAAAGTACAATGTGGCACAGAAGCTGAACTGATCCGACTTCTCGCCGAAACTGCCACCCTGAAATTGCTCAGGTGCCATATACCCGGGGGTACCCACAACCGCGCCGGCTATCGTTAGCGAGGAGTGCAACCTTTGCGAGCCACTGCTCAGCTCCTTCGGTTCCTCTGGCCCCGACAATGCTTCCGATTCGGCAGGCTTGGTTTGAGAGGATGCCGGACGCGCCAAGCCAAAATCCAGCACCCGCACTCGACCGTCATCGCCCACAATGACGTTGTCGGGCTTGAAGTCACGATGAATCAGTCCCGAGGCATGGGCCGCCACTATCCCGCGGCCGGCGGCCACCATCACTTTGATAATTTGCGGGCGAGAAGGTTTGGCCACGCGCAGCCACTCGCTTAGCGTTTTGCCTTCAACCAATTCCATGGCCACGAAGACTTGTCCGGCAATGGTGCCCACGTCGTAGGCTGACACCACATTGGGATGCGACAACTGGGCCAAGGCCTGGGCTTCGCGCAGAAGCCGATCTCGCGCAGCTAGTGCCTGGCTGTCGCTTTCACCGCCTGCGCCCACGCGCAGAAGTTTCAAAGCAATTTTTCGATCCAGTTCCGGATCGTATGCTCGGTAGACAACCCCCATCCCCCCTTGGCCCAACACTTCCAAAATCACGTAGCGGCCGGCGGTCTCCCCCCGGGCCAACAAAGAAAGCCCATCGTCAACGCTATCGTCTTTGCCCGGCGAATCGGCATCGAGACAAGTTTCTGCCCCAAAAAACTTCTCCTCTTTCTGGGTGGCTTTTTGGTCGTTTGGATCGGGTAACTTTTCAGACATGGTTGGTATGACCAGCCTCTCGTATGATTGCTTCTATTGTTGAAAACCACACGAACATTTGTCAAGGCTTTGGCCACCCAATCGCGGCTGGAGAGAAGATGGGACACTTCGATTGTGGTTGCAAAACCTGCTATAAATCTCTACACTTTTAGCCAATTGAACCATGTTGTAGCGGAGAAGTGGATGACCAGGATCTTGCTGGTGGATGCCAGTCGCCTGAGTCGGCGACTTGGATCAATGTTGCTCGATTGGATGGGTGTAGAGCTTATGGAAGCATCCACCGGCGAGGCAGCCTTGCCGTTGATTCGGGCGGAAAAACCAGAACTGGTAATCATGGATCCGGCCTTGCCGGACATGGACGGATTGGAAATTTGCCGTCAAATCAAGAAGGATCCAGCCACCCAGCAGGTGAAAATTATCTTGCTCTCTGCTTGCCGCGACGAACAGAAAATCCGCGAAGCAATTGCCGCCGGTTGCGACGAGTACCTGACCAAACCTCTGCATGACGAAACCCTGGTGCTGCGGGCTAAGAGCTGGCTCCACAACGAAGAGATTCGTCAGTTTCCCAGGATCAAACTTTCTTTGCAGATCTCCTTCGAAGACTTCAAAGGTATTTTCTTCGAATACGCACGCAACATCAGCCAAGTCGGCGTATTTATCGAAATGCGGCAACCGGTGGCCGAAGGAACTCGCCTGCGCTTGCTATTCTCGTTGCCACCGCCTTACGATCATCCGGTGCAGGCCTTTGCCCAGGTGATACACAGCATTCCAGAAGGTTTGGGCCGTGCCGGCGGCGTGGGCGCGAGATTTCTTTATCTGGACGACGAATCCAAGCAAATCTTAGAGTCCATGACCCAAGATCATGATTCGGCGCAGGAGGCGGCCAGCGTCTTTAGCCAAGTCAGTTACCAGCAAGATGAACCCCTCTTTTCGGAAAACAGCGCAGAGCTAGCCCAACAAGCGATCTTGCACGATGAACTATCGAATCTGCAGACCTCCTTTGATCACTTGCTATCGAGTCACGTCCACCGTTGCCTCCGGGAAGTTATTTGGGAGAACATTTGCCAGGCCAACAGCCGCGAAGCCGTCATCCATCTGGCGATGGATGCCATGGAGCAACTTTGGGGCGCCCTTTCTTGCCACGTCTGGCGAAAAGATGAAACCAGCCAAGACTTGGTCAGCATCGGCTCTCGCAATAATATCAGACCAGACCAGGAGCTACGGGTACCGCTGACCGGGCCACTGGCACAATCCCTGGACGAAAACATGGTGCTGATTCCCGCGCAAATCTGGCAACCCGCCCCGAGCAGCCCCGTTTTTTTTGCCATCATCCCCTACCGAGAGGAAACGAACGAACTCGGTCTCCTGTCCATACAAGAAAGCTGCCGGCACCAAGATGCCTTTCGCGCCCAAGACCTTGCCCTGATGACATTCTTGGGCCATCACTTGGGCCCAGCCCTGTCCCGATTCAAATAGTTCGCTACTGATTTTCTTGGTAGGCTTTGAACTGCTTGAGCGCGTTGCGTGCTTGCGGAGCGCGAGTGTCGCGCGGACATACGGTTACAAACTTCTGATAGTAGACCGCGGCCATGTCCTTCTTGCCCATCCGGGCGAAGGAGATGCCGATGCCAACCAGAGCTTCGCAGTTCTTGGCATCGATCTGCAGAGCCTTTTTGAAGGTAGCCACGGCATCGCGAAACTGATCTTTCTGGTAGAGCGCTTTGGCCGCATCCATGATTTTGGCAAGGTCTTTTTTCTTGCGCCGTACAGGCTCTTTCTTGACTTGCGAATCTTTTGTTGGCCGCGCCACCACCGTGTTGCTCGATCTTTTCTTCGCTTCGCGCAGGCGTTGTAAAATGCTCTTCTTTAGTTCGGCGGCGATGATATTTTTTTCGTCGACAAACAAAACGGAATCCGCATGTTTGAGCGCCTTGTCGAACAACCTGGATTCTTCGAGTTTTTTTGCCTTGTTAAGATGAAAAGAAACGTAACGTCTGCGAACTTCCGGCTTGATGGTCTCGACTTCACTGGCAAAGCGGCTTTCGGGTCCGATCTGTGCGATCAGGCCCCAGGCCTTGTCCCAGTCGCGCTTTTCGATAGCTGTCTTGGACCGCGCCAACAAATCGGAAAATTCTTTTTCCGATTTGGCCTTGTTTAGCATGTTCTGGGCACCCGGATACTTCGGATCTTTGTCAAGACTGACGCTAAAAGCAGCAATGGCGCCATCATAGTCCTGATGTTTCAGTTTCTCCATGCCTTCATGGAAAAACTTGGCCGCCGGCCGATCCGCGGTTTTGCCGGCCTTAGCGACGGTAGACACATCAGGAGTGACCGGCTCGGGCTTGGCATCCGGTGACTGACCAAGATAGGCGGCCAGGGCACCGGCAATGCCCACTACGGCGACCACCACCACGAACAAGACGGTATTTTTCCGTCCCGCCGGCTTGGGCAACATCGGTTCCATGGCTGCGGTCTGTAAGGGCGGGCTTAGCTCGCC
>JAUVBB010000296.1 GCA_030591445.1 Deltaproteobacteria bacterium
AGACTACAGGCAAGATAATAAGGGAAAAACATGAGGTATGCAGAGACAGGGTTTAATTTAGAGGTCGATCTATCCAGAGGCAATATTGAGCGGGTGGAGACGGATCCAACATTGACCGAACTTCATCTGGGTGGGCAGGGGACGGCCGCCAAGATACTTTGGGATCGGGTACCGCCGGAAACGGATCCATTTGATCCGGAGAACTTGCTCATATTTAGTTCCGGTCTTTTGCACGGCACATTGGTTCCGGGGGCCAATCGTACTACGGTTGACACCTTTTCGGCCCAGACCAACTTCTATTCCCATTCCATGTTTGGTGGGTTCTTTGGGCCCGAGCTGAAACATGCCGGTTACGACAAAATCGTCTTGCGCGGCAAGGCCTCGGACCTGGTCTATTTGTGGATTAACAATGACCAGGTAGAAATCCGTGATGCCAGCCATCTGGCCGGAGTAGGCGCGTTAGAGACGGCTGACATGTTGCGGGAGGAGTTGAAGGAATCCGAAGCCCAGGTGGCCGCTATCGGTCTGGCGGGAGAAAATCGGGTTTTTATGTCGACCATCGAACATGCCAACTCCAGCGCCTCGCGCGGGGTGGGCATGATCATGGGCGACAAAAGGCTAAAGGCGATTGTGGTTCGGGGCACCAAGGACCTCAATGTGGCCCGGCCGGCTGAATTGTTTGCGCTTTCCAATCCCATGTACCAGCAAATTCGCGACAATCCCGATTGTGGGGACACCATGGCCCACGAGGAGGACGAGGAGTTCCACGTTAACAATTTTGCCTGGGGCAATGCGCGGGATCGGCAAAAGGGTTATTGGAACAAAGAGCGCGAAGAGAAATGGACTGCGATTACCGAGAGCGTGCGCCGGCGTTGGACCGGTTGCTATAACTGTCCCAAGGATTGCCACCAGGCCATCAAGTATCCGGGCCGGCCGGCCTATTTCCAAAAATGCTATAGCAAGCTTACCTATGCCATGGCCGCCTTCGAGGAAATCGATTTTAACTATGACATCCTGGGGGTTACCCAGGCCTACGGGCTGGACGGATTCTCCACTCCGCAAGTGCTGGCTTTTGCAATTGAACTTTACGAAGACGGCATATTGACCGATGAGGATCTGCCCGATTTCCCGACCACTGGCGGGGAAAGATTCTTTTATCTGGTGGAAAAATTGGTTCGGCGAGAAGGTATTGGTGATGCCTTGGCCAATGGCGTGTATCATGCCGCCCGTAAGATTGGTAAGGGCGCCGAAAAGTACGATCATAACAGCATGAAGAAATTTGAGCAGGTGCCGCTCAAGCTGGGCATGATCAACTATCCGTATTTCCTCATGTATGCCACCGGCGCCAAGATGAACATCACTCAAATTGAAGGGTCCTATCCCCAGGTACCCATTATTGACAAGGAAGAGCGAAGAAAGTTTGTTGACGGCTGGGACGCTGCTCCGGAGCGATTCAAGCAATGGTATCTGGAATGGGAGCCCCGTACCCACCCAAGCATTGAAGCCTCGGTCAATATTTGTGATTGGAATGAGACCATGCACTATGTTGATGACGCCATTGGCACTTGTGCCTTTTTGTCGTCATTCAGAGGTCAATTTGGCGGCCGGCCTCCCTATCACATTCATAATTTGCCCCAATTCATCACCGAGGCCACCGGGATCGAGCTTGACACCGACGGGCTTTGGGATATTGCCCGCAGAAACCGAAACCTGATTCGGGCCATCAATGTCAGAAGAGGTCTGCGCCGAGAAGACGAGAAGCCGCCGGAAGATCATTGGAAAAAAAGAGACCCGGAAATGGAAGCCAAGATGCTTGACGCCTATTACGAATTCAAGGGCTGGAACAACGACGGCATTCCTACCGCGAAGAAATTGCGCGACCTGGGTCTGGATTATGTGGCCGAAGACTTTTTGAAGCGGGGAATTTTATCCGGAACCGAAGAATCCTCTTCCCAGCCAGCTGCGGCCGCGGAAGAGACGGAATAAGGTGAAGGGATGCCAACCGTGAAGCCTAAGAAAAAGACGAGAATCGTCAAGGAAATCAACGTTGATCTCGACAAGTGCATCGGCTGCCGGGCCTGTGAGGTAGCTTGCTCGGCATTTCATGCCATTCCGCAATACTCCAGCACCAACCCAGCCCGTTCGCGCATTCGGGTGATATTTGACGCCAGCAACGATGTCTATCTGCCCATCCGCGCCGGTGACTATACCCCGGCCGAATGTACCGGCCGCCATACCTACACCATCAACGGCAAGGAATACAAAGAGTGCAGCTTCTGCGGGGTTTCGTGCCCGGCCCGGGATTATTTCAAAGAGCCCGACTCTGGTCTGCCGCTCAAATGCGATATGTGCGAATCCGATCCGCCCCTGGCCGAGCCCTTGTGTGTGCAGGTCTGTACCTGTGACGCCCTGACTTACTCGGAAAGGGAAGAAGAAGTCGAAGAAGAAGTGAAGCGGGAAGAGATAGAGATCGGATTGGAATCCATGGCCAACAAACATGGCTGGCAGACGCTCATGGATACCGTCGCCCGCATGGCCAAGAAGTCTTAGCGCAGGAAATGGGAGTACCAAATACCGTGGAAACAGTAGCCCCCTTCATTGAAATCGTAGATGAAATAAAAGCGGCCGGCGGCGATGCCTTTAAATTATGCTATCAATGCGGAAAATGTGACGTTGTTTGCCCTTGGAACCGGGTCAGGAACTTCAGCATCCGCAAGATAATCCGCGAGGCCACCTTCGGTTTGACCGAGATTGAAGGGGAAGATATCTGGCGTTGTACCACTTGCGGAAACTGCCCCTCGCAGTGCCCCCGGGGCGTCACCCAGATAGAAATTGGGGTATCTTTACGCCGGCTGGCTTCGGAATATGGGGTTTTCCCTGAATCGGTGCGGGCGGTGCGCACGATCCGGGGTAGCCTGACTAACGAAGGCAATCCCCTGAGTGAAGACCGGGCCAAGCGGGCTGATTGGGCGGGCGATCTGTCGGTAAAGCCATTTACCGAAGACATGGATATTCTATATTTCGTTGGTTGCTACCTGAGCTATGACCCCAGAATGAAAAAGGTAGCGGTGGCCACGGCCAATATCCTAAAAAAAGCCGGCATCAATTTTGGCATATTGGGTAGCAAAGAGAATTGCTGCGGCGAGAGCATTCGCAAGACGGGCGGGGAAGACGTCTTCAGAACCCTGGCCAAGGAAAACATCAAAACCTTTATCGATAATGGGGTGAAAAGAATTCTGGTCTCTTCGCCTCATTGCTACCATACCTTCAAAAACGAGTATCCCGAATTCATGGTGAATTTTGAGATCGTTCATATTTCCCAATATCTGAGCGAACTCATCCGTGATGGTCGGCTGAGGCCCACAAAAGAGTACGGCAAGAAGGTGACTTATCACGACCCCTGCTATCTGGGTCGGCACAATGGTATCTATGATGAGCCCAGAGAAGTATTGCGGCAGGTACCGGGTTTAGAGCTGGTGGAGATGCCTGATGCGCGAGAAAACAGCCTTTGTTGTGGCGGTGGCGGTGGCCGGATCTGGATGGAGACGCCCAAGGAGGAAAGATTTTCCGACCTCAGAGTAGCTCAAGCCAAAGAGCTTGGCGCCGAGGAGTTGGTTACCTCTTGCCCCTACTGCATCACCAATTTTGAAGAAAGCCGCTTGAACCTGGAACTAGATGGGGTCCTGGCAATCAAGGACATCACCGAAATCATCCAGGAAGTGCTTTAGCACCAAAAGGACACAAGAAATTGGAAAAAGAATTAGTGGATAGTCTCGCCGGCGGTAATTATGGCGATGTCATGGTTGTCGGTGGCGGTATCAGCGGTATTCAAGCCGCCCTCGATCTGGCCAATTCTGGTTTCAAGGTTTATCTGGTAGAGCGCTCGCCAACCATTGGCGGCAAGATGGCGCAGCTGGATAAGACTTTTCCTACCAATGACTGCTCCATGTGCATTGAATCACCCAAGTTTATCGAGTGTGACCGGAATCCCAATATCGAGATCCTGACCTATACCGAAGTCGACAGCGTGGAAGGCGAAGCCGGCGATTTCAAGGTAAACCTGATTCGAAAACCCAGATACATTATCGAGAGCAAATGCACGGGCTGTACCACCTGTGTAGAGGCTTGCCCGGTCTCGGTCCCCGATCCTTTCAATCAAGACTTGTCGGGAAACAAAGCCGTCCATATTTACTTCTCGCAAGCGGTTCCGCTGGTTCCTTATATCGATGAACGATGCCTTTATCTCGAAGACAAGAAATGTTCGATTTGCGTAGGCGTCTGTAAGAATGACGCCATCGATCTTCATCAAAAGGCCGAGACCCTAGAAATCAAGATTGGCGCCATCGTCCTGTCTCCGGGCTATGACGTATTCAACCCCAAGTTGCGGGGCGACTACGGCTACGGCGAGATCGAAAACGTGGTCACCAGCCTCGACTTCGAACGGCTCTTATGTGCCACCGGGCCGCACGAAGGCGAGATCTTGCGCCCTTCGGATAAAAAGCATCCCCATAAAATCGCCTGGATTCACTGTGTCGGTTCCCGGCAGGTGATCGAGGGCGGCAATAGCTATTGTTCAGCGGTCTGCTGCTCGTATATCCAGAAGCAGGTGATTCTCACCAAAGACCATGACGCCGATGCCCAGGCAACCATCTTTCATAACGACATCCGGTCTTATGGCAAAGACTTCGAACGCTTCTACCAAAGAGCCGAGAAACTTCCCGGGGTCGAATTTATCAGAAGCTATGTGTCGATAGGCCGAGAGATCCCGGGTACAAAAAATGTAACCATCAGATACTCAACCACCGACGATGGGGTAAAAGAAGAAGAATTCGACTTGGTGGTATTGGGCGTGGGCTTGAACCCGCCGGCCAATGTGCACGGCCTGGCCAATCAGTACGGTATCGAACTCAATGCCCACGGCTTTTGCAAGACCAACCCGTTCAATCCAGTCGAGACCTCGCGCCCGGGCATTTTTGTCAGCGGCGCTTTCCTGGGCCCGATTGATATTCCCGAGTCGGTGGTGACCGCCAGCGCGTCCAATGCCTTGGTCGGTGAGCTGCTGGATTTCCGCCGCGGGAACCTGGCCAGAGAGCGGGTCTACCCAGAGGAAAGAGATGTCTCGGAAGAGGAAGTCCGGGTGGGTGTCTTTGCCTGTCATTGCGGCGCCAATATCGGCCGAATCGTAGATGTGCCTTCGGTGGTGGAGTATGCCAAGGGCTTGGAAAATGTCGTGCATGCCGAAGACGGTCTTTTCATCTGTTCCACCGATGCCGCCGCCCAAATCTCGAACACCATTCGGGAAAAAGGCATCAACCGGGTGGTGGTGGCCGCCTGTACCCCACGGACCCATGAACCGCTATTTCGAGACACGCTTCGGGAAGGCGGCCTCAATCAATATTTCTTCGACATGGCCAACATCAGAGAGCATTGCTCCTGGGTCCACTCCAAACAAAAAGAAGAAGCCACTCAGAAGGCCAAGGACATCGTGCGCATGTCGGTGGCCCGCACCAAAAATTTGGAGCCCTTGCAAGAATTTGATCTGCCGGTCAACAAAACCGGCATCGTGGTGGGCGGGGGCCTGGCTGGGATGACCTGTGCTTTGAGCATGGCCAAGCAGGGATTTGAGGTTGAGCTGCTGGAGAAAGACAGCGACCTGGGCGGCATGGCGCGCAGAATTCATACCACCTTAGAGGGGATGGATGTCCAAGCCTATGTGGGCGAGCTTAGCCGTAAGGTTTATCAGCACCCCTTGGTCCATGTAACCCATGATGCCACCATCACCGCGGTTTCTGGTTATGTGGGCAATTTCGTAACCACGGTAGAGTCGGAAGGCCGGGTCAAAGAAATCCACCATGGGGCCACTGTGCTGGCCACCGGCGCCGACGAATACCAACCCACCGAATACCTTTACGGAGAAGATGATCGGGTCGTGACCCAGCTTACCTTAGAGGAGCAAATCTCCCAAAAGGATGAAGGGCTGGCCCAGGTAAAGAACCTGGTCATGATCCAATGTGTTGGTTGCCGGCAAGAAGACCGCAACTACTGCGCCCGGGTATGTTGCAGCCAGGCGATCAAGAATGCCCTGAGCCTCAAAGAGCACTATCCCGAAATGGATATCTCTATTCTCTTTCGGGACATCAGAACTTATGGATTCAGAGAAGATTATTACCGCGCGGCGGCCGAGAAAGAAGTAAAGTTCGTTCGCTGGGAAGCGGATGACAAGCCGGTGGTGGAAGCCACTAGCGAGGAAGGCCGGCCGGTACTCCGGGTTACCGTGCCTGACCCGGTTTTGGGCAAGAAGTTGGCCATTGACGCCGACGCCCTGGTTCTATCCGCCGCGGTTATTCCCGCGGCCGCCAGTAAGGAAGTGGCCAAGCTGTTCAAGGTGGCTCAAAGCCCAGATGGTTTTTTCCAGGAAGCCCATGTGAAATTACGGCCGGTTGACTTTGCCGCCGATGGCGTTTTTCTGTGTGGCACCAGTCACTATCCCAAGCATATCGAAGAGACCATTGCCCAAGCCTATGGCGCAGCCGGCCGGGCGGTAAGTCTGCTCTCTCATGATACCGTCACCGCCTCCGGCTCGGTTTGCGAAGTAAAAGAAGATGATTGTGTGGCCTGCGGGGCATGTATCTCGGCTTGTACTTATGGGGCCATCGAGTTTCATGACACCCCCCAGGGCGAAAAGGCGGTGGTCAATCCTATCCTCTGTAAAGGGGATGGTCTGTGTAATGCCAAGTGCCCGACCAATGCCATTATTTTGAAGCACTTTACCGATGAAGAGATCTTTTGCCAAATTGATGCAGCCTTGGCGGATTCGTAGAAGGGAGCGAGATTAATATGGGTTCAGGACTTGAGAAGAAATCAAGGATTGTCGCCTTTTTATGCACCTGGTGAGCATACTCGGCCGCCGACCTGTCTGGAGTTTCCAGACAAAGCTATTCACCTGATGTAAAGATTATCCGGCTCATGTGCACCGGCAGGGTTGACCTGGCCTTTTTACTGCGTTCTTTCATCGATGGCGCCGACGGCGTATTCATCGGTGGTTGTTGGCCGGGCGAATGTCATTATCTTACCCAAGGTAATTTCGACGCCCTGAGCAATGTGCATCTATGCAAAAAACTAATGAAGCACATCGGCCTGAATCCCGATCGCCTACGCATCGAATGGATTTCTGCCTCGGAAGGAAGTCGTTTCGCCGAAGTGATGGATGACTTTTCCAAGAATCTGAGAGAGCTTGGAAATCTGGGCACAGCCGCAGGCGAAAATGGATTGCTGCGCAAACTCGAAGCGGTAAGTAAATTGATTCCCTACATCAAGCTGGTGGAAAGGGAACGGCTCAGAGTCCTGGTCAGAACCGAAGAGGCCATTAACGAATTTTACCGCAGTGACGATTTCGACCGCTTATTTAATGAACTGATTGCCGATAAATTGGCCATCAGCCAAATGGTGACGCTGCTGCGCGAGAAACCGCTTTCGGCCGGAGAAATCGCCGAGAGTTTAGGCTTAGACCCGTCTGAAGTGTCAAGACACCTTGATGTTTCAGCCCGGCAAGGATTGGTCAAGTTCGACAATGAGCAGAACCTCATTGTGGCCGCTTGAGATGAAAGAGCAAAATGGACAACGCTAAAATCGAGCAGATTATCAATAAGCATCAGGGCCAAGCCAATGCCTTGATTCAAGTATTGCTGGAGATTCAAAGCCAAAATCATTGGCTACCGAAAGAAGTAATAGACCAGGTTAGTGAGAAGCTGGATGTGCCCTTGAGTCAGGTCATGCAAATCGCTACCTTTTACAAGACCTTCAGTTTGATTCCCAAAGCTCGCAACCAGGTTCACGTTTGTACCGGCAGTTCCTGTCATGTTCGAGGTTCAACGGGAATTTTAGACAAAGTGCAAGACCTGGTGGGAATTCGACCGGGGGAGACGGACTCCGAGGCCAGGTTTAGCTTGGAGACCATCAACTGTCTCGGTTGCTGCAATCTAGGGCCGGAGATAGTCGTCAATGGCAAGCATCACGCCAATATGACCCCCGACCGGGTTGAAGAAGTATTAAAAGACTATGAGTAAGGGAAGATTATGCCAAGGATAAATTCAGCCGCTGAACTGGAAGAATGCCGAAAAGGGATCTTGGCCGAAAGAGATGCCGATAAGCCCAGTATCTCCATCTGTGCCGGAGCGGGTTGTCATGGTCTCGATAACGGCCGCGTGATCAAAGCCTTTGCCGCCGAAATCAGCAAGCAAGGCCTAGAGAGCAAAGTTGATGTCAGAGCCACCGGTTGCCACGGCTTTTGTGAAAAAGGTCCCATCGTCGTTATCTATCCCCAAGAGATCTGCTATCTAGAAGTCAGCCCCGAGGATGTGCCGGAGATCATCTCTGAGACGGTGCAGGGCAAGAAAGTCATTGACCGCCTGATTTACACTGACCCCAAGACCGGCGATAAAATCGCCCACCAGGCTGATATCCCTTTTTACAAACTCCAGCAGCGCAACCTTATCGGCAACAACCCCAAGATTGACCCCCGCAGCATCGAGGATTACCTGGCCCATGGCGGCTATACTGCTTTGCCCAAGGCCTTGTTAGAGATGAGTCCGGAGCAGGTCCTGGAAGAAGTCAAAAAAGCCAACCTGCGCGGTCGTGGCGGTGGCGGTTTTCCGGCCGGGCGCAAGTGGGAAACCGCTCGTAATGCCCCCGGGGATGAAAAGTTTGTTATCGTCAACGGTCACGAAGGGGAGTTGGGCGCCTTTATGGACCGGGCCCTATTTACCGGCGACCCCCATTTGGTGCTAGAAGGCTTGATCATCGGTGCCTATGCAATCGGCGCCAGCCAAGGATACATATACACCCGTCATGACACGCCGCAATTGAAGAACAATATTGATCATGCCCTGGTCATGGCCGAAGAATACGGATTTCTGGGTGAAAATATCCTGGGCTCCGGCTTCAACTTCAAAGTAGACGTGCATTTGGACGTGGGCATATTCGTCTCTGGTGAGTCCAGCGCTTTGATGCGCTCTATTGAAGGCAAGAACCCCGAGCCCCGGCCCAAATACATCCGCACTTCGGTCAAGGGCGTTTGGGACAAGCCCACCAATCTCAATAATGTCGAGACCTGGGCCAATGTAAGTCAGATCATCAATAAGGGTGCTGACTGGTATACCGGTATTGGCAGCGAGAAAAGCAAGGGCAGTAAACTCTTGTCTTTGTCGGGCAATGTGGTCAATACCGGGGTCATCGAAGTTCCTTTTGGCACCACGGTCAGAGAGATTGTCTATGACATCGGCGGTGGCGTTC
>JAUVBB010000120.1 GCA_030591445.1 Deltaproteobacteria bacterium
AGAACGAATCCTGCGGCAAGTGCACCCCCTGCCGCCTGGGCACCAAGGAAATGCTGGTCATCCTCGAGCGCATCTGCGCCGGCGAAGGACAGCCCGGCGACATCGAAACCCTCCAAGAACTGGGCTCGGCCATCAAGGCGGCCTCCCTTTGCGGCCTGGGCCAGACCGCGCCCAACCCGGCCCTGACCACCATCCAGTATTTCCGGGACGAATACGAGGCCCACATCCACGATCACCGCTGCCCGGGCAAGACCTGCAAGGCCCTCATCAAGTTCACCATCAATGCCGAGGCCTGCACCGGCTGCATGATTTGCGCCAAGCAGTGTTCGACCAATGCCATCAGCGGCAAGAAGAAAGAACCGCATACCATCAACCAGGAACTGTGCGTCCAGTGTGGAGTTTGCCGGGACGTCTGTCGCTTCGGTTCGGTAGAAGTGGAATAAGGGAGAAAAGCCATGGCTGAGCTTTCATTGACCATCGATGGGCAGCAGGTGGCGGTTGCCGAAGGGGCGACCATCCTCGACGCGGCTCGTGCCGCCGGGGTTGCCATTCCGACCCTCTGCCACGATCCCGATCTCGAACCCTATGGCGGTTGCCGACTGTGCATCGTCAAAGTAGAGGGCATGCGCGGGATGCCGCCTTCCTGTATCACCAAGGCGGCCGACGGCATGTGCGTGACCACCGCCGACGAAGAAATTGTGGCCGCCCGGCGCACGGTCATGCGCCTGCTGCTGGCCGATCATCCCAACGACTGTTTGTCCCGTCGGGGCAACCTCGATTGCGAGCTGCAGCGGCTGGCCAAGGACATGGGCGTGCGCGAGCACGGCCTGATTCCGCTTACCCGCGAGGGCAGCATCGACCAGTCCAATCCGGTTTTCGTGCGCGACATGAACCGCTGCGTGCTTTGTGCCCGCTGCGTCGGGGCCTGTGAGCAGATTCTGGGCCTGGGCGCCATTCACTTCATCCGCCGCGGTCATGCCACCGAGGTGGGTACCTTCATGGGCGGCGACATTGCCCAGAGCACTTGCGAATCTTGCGGCGAATGCGTGGTGCATTGTCCCACCGGCGCCTTGGCTTTTCGCGAGCCGCCACCGGAGCCAGAAAAAGAGGTGGCCAGCGTTTGTCAGTACTGCGGTACCGGCTGCAGCATCCTGATGGGCGTACGCGGGGGCAAAGTGGTTCGCGCCCGCGGCAATCCCGAAGGCCCGGTCAACCGGGGCAACCTGTGCGTCAAGGGCCGCTTCGGCGCCATTGAATACGTCCATCATCCCGAGCGGCTGACCACGCCCCTGATTCGACGAGAGGGCGAACTCCAGGAGGCCAGCTGGGACGAAGCGCTGGACCTGGTGGCCGAAAAGCTAGCCCCGCACAAGGGCGACGCTTTTGCCAGTTTTTCGTCGGCCAAGGTGGCCAATGAAGACAATTACTTAATGCAAAAGTTTACCCGCGCGGTGATGGGCACCAACAGTGTCGATCACTGCGCTCGACTCTGACACAGCTCCACGGTCGCCGGTCTGGCGGCCTCATTCGGTTCCGGGGCGATGACCAATCCCATCGCCGATTTCAGTGAGTCAGAGGTGATTCTGATCACCGGCTCCAATACCACCGAAGCTCATCCCATCATTGCCAACCGGATGCGCCGGGCGGCCCGGGCCGGCACCAAGCTCTTGGTGATCGAACCGCGCGCCATCCCGCTGGTAGACCAAGCCAGCATGTTCTTGCGCCCGCGGCCGGGCACCGATGTGGCCTGGATCAATGGCCTGATGCATGTCATCGTCAAAGAAGGCTTGGCCGACAGCGAGTATATTGCTAGTCGCACCGAGGGTTTTGACGAGATGGCCGAGATGCTGAAAAAGTTCGACCCGGACACGGTAGCCAAAATCACCGGCATTGCCGCCGATGACTTGGTGGCCGCCGCCCGCTTGTTTGCCGGCGCCAAACCGGCCTCTATCGCCTATGCCATGGGCATTACCCAGCACATCACCGGTACCGACAATGTCAAGTCCTTGGCCAATCTGGCCATGCTTACCGGCAATGTGGGCGTGGTCGGCGGCGGGGTCAATCCCTTGCGCGGGCAGAACAACGTCCAGGGCGCTTGCGACCTGGGCGCCTTGCCCAACGTCTATCCCGGCTATCAGAAAGTAACCGATGCCACCGTCCAGAAGAAGTTCGAGCAGGCCTGGGGCGTTGATTTGCCCGCCCATGTGGGTCTGACCGTAACGGAAGTTTTGCCGGGCATCTTAGCCGGCAAGGTCAAGGCGCTCTACATCATGGGCGAAAATCCCATGCTCTCCGATCCCGATACCGCCCACGTGGAAAAAGCACTCCGGGCCGCCGATTTGCTGGTGGTTCAGGACATCTTCCTGACCGAGACCGCAAAATTGGCCGACGTGGTACTGCCGGCGGCCAGCTATGTCGAACGCGACGGCACCGTGACCAACACCGAGCGGCGCGTCCAACGCACCGGCAAGGCCATCGAGCCCCTGGGCGACAGCCGTGCCGACTGGGAGATCATCTGCGATTTGTCCACCCGCATGGGTTATGAAATGAACTACGCCTCGGTCAACGAGATTATGATAGAGATTGCCCAGGTAACGCCCCAATACGGCGGCATCTCATATGCCCGCCTGGAAGCCGGCGAAACTCCGTGTTGGCCCTGCCCCACCGCCGATCATCCCGGCACCGGCGTGCTGCACGTAGGCAAATTCAGCCGCGGTCTGGGCCATTTCCATGCCATCGATTTCCAAGCCGCCGACGAGCTGCCCGATAAAGACTATCCCATGATCCTGACCACCGGCCGTATCTCGGCCCAGTTCCACACCGGCACCATGTCCCGCAAATCGCCCGGCCTCAACGCCCTGGCGCCCGAAGCCTTCGTTCAGGTTTGCCCTAAAGACGCCGCGGCCCTTGGGATCCAAGACGGCGAAAAGATCCGCGTTCGCACCCGCCGTGGCCAGATCGAACTAAAAGCGCGCCACGCAGACATGGTCGACCAAGGCGTCATCTTCATCCCCTTCCATTTTCACGAAGCCGCCGCCAATGTCCTGACCAACACCGCCCTAGACCCCATCGCCAAAATCCCCGAACTGAAGGTCTGCGCGGCTAAGATGGAAAGGCTGTAGAACCCCGTCGATATCGAACATCCCGAATCACGATTCGACCTGGGCGTCTTGCACCCGCCCAATACCGATCCACCCAACCATCCCGAGACCCAATTCCGTAGGGGCGCGTCGCGCGCGCCCGATATTGAACATCCCGAATATCCCGAATCACGATTCGACCTGGGTGTCTTGCACCCGCCCAATACCGATCCACCCAATCATCCCGAGACCCAATTCCGTAGGGGCGCGTTGCGCGCGCCCGATATTGAACATCCCGAATATCCCGAATCACGATTCGACCTGGGCGTCCGATGGGTGTGGTTGGCGGCGGGCCGATGCCGACCGGGCGCGCGCGACGCGCCCCTACAGAATTGTGAATCGATGGGTGGGGGATGGTCTGGGTATTTCGGTTCCAAACAAAAAAAACCGTCGATGTGGGTCGTAAGCCGGGTTCTGGTTCCCGCGGGAGTTACCTCCAGCGGGATGGCGCCCATTCGTCTAGGACGGCTGTTGCCAGCCGCCTCGAGCGGTCAACCCGGGTGACGCGGACGGGCCGTCCGCCCCCGGTCACGAGGACTGGGGGGCACCGCGTTTAGACCTTGCTCCAGGTGGGGTTTACCGTGCCCGGATTGTCTCCAACCCGGCGGTGCGCTCTTACCGCACCCTTTCACCCTTACCGGCCCGCGCCTGCAAGCAGACGTGGACTGAGGGGGAAGGCTCCGCAAGGAGCGTCCCCCATGCGCCCTCCTTAGCTGAAGCTACGGAGGGCGGGCGGTTTGCTCTCTGTGGCACTTTCCTTAGAGTTGCCTCCACTGGCCGTTAGCCAGCACCATTGCCCTGGGGAGCCCGGACTTTACCTCTCGCCCGGCCTCGAAAGACCGGACCAGCGGACACCTAACCCACACCGACGGAACTAAAATACCAAAGAACCGACTCTCCCCTTACCGAGTGGCAAATTTTTTGTCAAACACTGTCAAGTGATCGTACAATTGAAAAGCCATGAACAAGATGCGAATTCAGATCTTTGGGACGGTCTTGGCTCTCCTGCTCAGCGTGCCGGTTTGGGCGCGGGTGTTGGCGGTCAAGCCCAGTAGCAAACACCAAAAACTGACCTTAACCACCGACGAGAGTTCCGGCTTTCGGGTGGTGCAGGGAAAACACCTGAAGCTCAGGTTGATAGGGCCGGGCATGCTGACGGTCTCGGTGCGGCTCAACCACCGGGCCAAGCGCTCGATTTTCAATGGGCGCCTGGAGGTACAGCGCGCCGGCAAACGCATCAAACGCAGCCGCCTCAAATTGCACCGCTCCCGGGTGGGTGCTTACCGCGAGCTGCCAGGTCTAAATCCCTCCTTGCCCAAGGTTTTTCGCCTCAAGACCCCCGAGGGTGTCCAAAACTACGTGTTTTCCTTGCGGGGCGGGCGCGGGACCAGCATGACCCTGCATCTTAGTTACGATACCCAGGTCAAGCAGGGCCCGGCCTCTGCCAGCGATCCCTTGGCGCTGGTTTCGCTGGTGCCGGATGAAGAAGCCCGGGAAAAAGAAATGGCCATGGCCGTGATTCCGCCGCCGCCGGGCAAGACGATGCCGGAAGTGGAAGAACCGCCGCCCGCCAAAGAAGAGCCGCCGGTTTTGGCGGTAATCGAGCCGCCCAAGCTAAAAGCGCACGAGACGGCCGCGGCCTTGAAGAAACTGCCGACGGCCAAAGCGCCCAAAGTGGTGAAAAGAAAAAAACCCAAGACTGTGATCAAGCAAGCGCCCAAAGCCAAAGCCAAGGCCAAAGCCCAGGCCAAAGCGCGACCGAAACCGTCGGCCTCCCTGCCCCTGTTTTCCATCGGCATCAAGGGTGGCCAGGTAAGCCCTGTCGAGCAGAAGATCGGCGGTACCACTGTGACCGGGAGTGTGGATCTGCGCTTCATCTTGCCCCTGGCCGAAGGCCGGCTGTCGATCGGCGTAGAAGCGGGCTATTACCGCTACCAGATGGCGGTGACCCGAGACTATCGAGAGAACTGGCTGCAGATCCTGCCTTTGTCTCTGCAAATATTCTATCGTTTTCCTTCCCATACCATGTTCGAGCCTTATCTGGGTCTGGGTGGCGATGTGTTTCTCACCCAAGGAAAGGCCATATTCACGGATCGTCCCGATAGCGAAAATATCATCTACGATGGCCGCAAAATGCTCTACGGCGCGCATTTGATCGCGGGACTAGAAGGCCAATTCGGCCCTGGTTTCTTGATGATCGAAGCGCGGTACGGCAAGTCCTTCGGCGATTCAGGCGCCTGGGAGAACAATCCCTCCATCGCCGGCATTACCACGGTAGCCGGCTACCGTTTCGTGTTCTAGGTTTTTCTCTTGCCCAGGGCCGACAAAGCGCGCCCAGTTTTTCGCCGGCGGCTGTGGGTGCGCATGCTTGGCGCCTATCTGTTGCCCGTGGGCCTGATCGTCAGCGCCATGGGTTTTATGGCCTACCGGGCGGCCCGGCTTTCCCTGGAAGGCCAGTTGGGCGAATCGCTTATGGCCATGGCCCGGACGGCGGCGGGCCAGGTGGGCAAGCCGCGGGCCTTGCGTTTGGCACCCGGCGACGAACAATCACGCACCTATGCCCGGCTCCGGCAGAAGTTGGCCGATTTGAAACAGAGCTTCGACGCGCGTTCTATCTACCTCTTCGATGAGCAGGAAAGGGCCCTGATCGACAGCGATGGCTGGTTTGCGGTGGGCGAGCCCATTGCCAAACTGGCCGCCGATCGGGCCGAATTGGCGGCGGTCTTTGCCGGCCACAGCCGTTCCTCCTTGTTGTTCGAGGGCCAAGACGGCCGCATTTACAAGACCGGCTTTGCCCCGGTGCGGGTAGCAGGGCAGGTGGTGGCCGCCGTGGCGGTTGATGGCAGCGCGGCATTTTTTGGCCCCCTGGCTGACCTGCGCCAGACCTTGTTCTTGGTGGGCCTGGCCGCCTTGTTGGCCACCGCCCTGGTCACCTTGGCGGTATCGCGGCGCATTACTCGGCCCATTGGGCGCCTGGCCAGCGCGGCCGGCATCATCGAACGAGGCGAGCTGGCCGCGGAAATCGTTGCCGAGAGTCAAGACGAAATTGGTTTGCTGGCCCGCTCGCTGGACCAGATGCGCCTGGCCATCTGGCAGCGTGATCGGCAGTTGCAGATGATGCTGGCCGGCATTGCCCATGAAGTGCGCAATCCCCTGGGGGGCATGAGCCTGTTTGTGGGCCTGCTCAAAGAAGAGTTGGCGGGGCAGAGCGAAGCCGAAAGTCAGATTCGGCGCATCGAGACCGAACTGGGTCGGCTGGAGCAAGTGGTGAGTGATTTTCTCGATTTTGCGCGCAAGCGGCCTCTGGAGCTGATTCCTTGGCAGCCGAAAAGCGAATGCGAGCAGCTGGGCCGCTTGTTGGAGCCGGACTTGCAAAAGGCGGGCTTGGGTTTTGAGCTGACGGTGGACGCTGAATTGCTTGAAGTGAGGGTTGATGGCGAGAAGGTACGCCGGGCTTTGTTGAATTTGCTGCGCAATGCGATTCAGGCCTCTCCGGCAGAGAGTACGGTGTGGCTCTCGGTTGCGCGAAAGAAAGGCTGGCTGGAGTTTGTGGTGCGGGATCAGGGGCCGGGGGTGGCGGAGGAGCTGCGGGAGAGAATTTTTGAACCTTTCTATACTAGTCGGCAGCGGGGGACGGGGTTGGGTCTAAGCTTAGTGAGGAAGATTGCGGAGGGGCATGGGGGGACGGTGGAGCTTGAAGCGAAGGAGTTCACTACTTTCATCTTGCGCTTGCCTTTGGGGCTTGATGATGGCAAAAAATAGGCAATATGTTTAGCATTCTGATCATAGACGACAATGAGACTATCCGGGCGGGCATTGCGGCGGTGCTGGGGAAGTTGGGGCATAAGACCTATCAGGCGGATAATGGGGCTGATGGGCTTAAAGAGTTTTGTGCGCGGCATATCGATTTTTGTGTGGTGGATCTGAAGATGGAGGGGATGGATGGGATCGAGGTGCTGCGGGCCATTTTGGATAAGGATGCGGATGCGGTGGTTATGCTCATTACTGCCTTTGGAACGGTCGAGACGGCGGTGCGGGCGATGAAGTTGGGGGCTTACGACTTTCTTACCAAGCCCTTTAAGCCCGAGTTGTTGCGCCAGAAGACCGAGCAGGCTTTGGCCATGGCCAAAATCAAGCGGGAGCGAACGCGGTTGCGCGCGGAGAACCAACTTTTGCGCGATCAGGTCCGCGACCAGGCCGGTTTTGCCTCCATGGTGGGCTCTAGCCCGGCCATGAAACAGATTTTTACCGCTATCGAGAAGGTGGCCGCGGCCGACTCGGCGGTGCTGATCACCGGCGAAAGTGGCACCGGCAAGGAGCTGGTGGCCCAGGCACTGCACGACAAGAGCCGCCGGGCGGAAGCGCCCTTTATTCGGGTCAATTGCGGGGCCCTGGCCGAGACCTTGCTGGAGAGCGAGATCTTTGGCCATGAAAAGGGGGCCTTTACCGGCGCGGTTCGACGCAAGCTGGGTCGCTTCGAGCTTGCCGACACCGGCACTCTCTTCCTCGATGAAATCGGCGAAGTGAGCCCGGGTCTGCAAAGCAAACTACTGCGGGTACTGCAAGAGAAAGAAATCGAACGGGTGGGCGGCGAGGCCACTTTGCCGGTGGATGTGCGGGTGATTGCCGCCACCAACCAGGATCTCGAAGCCCGGATGGCCGAAGGTCTCTTTCGCGAGGACTTGTTCTACCGCCTGCACATTGTGCCCATTGCCCTGCCGCCCTTGCGCGAGCGAGGAGACGATATCCTGGAGCTGGCCCGGTATTTCCTGCACAAGCTGGAGAAGCGTACCGCCAAGCGCTTGGCCGGCATCAGCGAGGAAGCCCTGCGGGCATTTATGGCCTACCATTGGCCGGGCAATGTGCGGGAATTGGAAAATGTGATCGAACAGGCCATGGTTTTTGCCGAAACTGACCAGATCGAGTTGGCGGATTTGCCTAGCCGGCTGCATTCCTCCAAAGCCGCTACCGCCGGTATCAAGAAAGATCCCGATGGCGGTCTGCACATTCCGAGCTCGGGCGCTTCCTTGACCCAGGTACTCGAAACCGTCGAGCGCCGCCTGATCTTGCAAGCATTTGAAAGTGCAGGAAAAATCAAGACCGAAACCGCTCGGCGGCTGGGTATCAAGACCTCGGCCCTGTATTACAAGCTGGAAAAGTATGAAATTGAATGAAGCTCATGGCCTCAAGTACGCAGAAATCTGAGAGATCGGTGGATTTCTGGGGCGCGAATGGCTGCGGGCAAGCAAAGTTGGTCCGCGCTAATAAGTATAAGCTATTGAAATGATGCTATAATAATACATAGTCCGGTCAGCCCGCCATTTGCATTCGCTTGGCGCGGGCCTTGCATCGTGGTAGGCAGGGAAGGATAACGCGATGTGGTGGAGAGCACTATTACTGGCGGCAGTTTTTGTTCTGGCCGGCCCTGGGGCCACGGCCGGGGAGGCCGACCGGAACGCCTTGCACCAGCAAGCGAATTCTTTACGGCAAGAAATTGAGCGGCTTAGCGAAAATCGAAGCCAGCTGGCCGCCCAACGCGACCAATGGCAGGCCCGGCTCGACGGCTTGGCTAGCGAAATCGATCGGCGCAAAGCCGGCCACGGCCAGGGCAGCCTCTTTCCCAACTTTGGTTTGCAGCAATTGCTGCGGCGCTCCCAAGAGACGGCGGCGGGCCTGACCCACCTCCATCGGGAGCTGGTCGCACTGCAAGAAAAGCGCACCGAGCATTTAGAGCAGCTAGAATGGTTGCTCGGCGCCCTGGTACAAGCAAGCGCGGAAAATATTCGTAGTCTGCCTAAAGCGGCGCGCGCGGGCCAGCTGGGCGAGCTTGGTCGACTACGCCAGGAAAGACTGTCGGTGCAGCAAGCGCTTTTTGCCGGTTTGCGTCCCGCCGCCGCGCCCATGAAAACCCAAGGCTTGCTTTCGGCCGATGATCCCGAAGAGTTGATCGAAAGAGCCGATGCGGTGCGCGACGAGCAAGATCGCCTGCGTCGCCAACTAAGCGGGCTAGACCAGCACATTCGTCAAGCCCGGGCCGAAATTCGCCTGAACCGCGAAATGAGCGATTTTATGGCCGATCATTCCCTCTTTGGCGAAGGCCTGCGCATACTCAAAGTCAGCCGAATTAACCCCAGTGCCGACAAAACTTCGGATGGGGACGCAGCCAGCGACGATCCTCCCGCCGGCGAAGACACCGGTTTCGCCGTCGATCCCGACGACAACCGGGAAGGCGGCATCGGCGAGTGTACCGGCGGCGATTGCGGAACCCCCAGTGAATCCGGCGGCGGTGCCTACGACACCGCCATTGCCGAGCCCGTGCTCAGCGAGGGCAGCGTACCCATCGGCGTAGAGCAAGCCCCCCCGCCCACGCAAAATCTAAGCCCCAGCCAATACCTCGAAGCCCTACGCCGCCAACGCCACCGCATCGTCACCCGCATCAAGACCTTCCAAATCCTCCAAGATCGCCTCATGGAAAAAGCCGATCGACTAGAAGCGGAATAGAGCTAATTTTCCTGCAAAATCTGTCGGAAGAAAGGTGTTTCACTTTCCGTAACGACCTTGTTGCCGGTGCGGGCCATATGTGTAACGGGCGTGGTGGTGGTGCGGGCCATGGGGTAACGGGGCGTGGTGGCGATGCGGGCCATGGGGTAACGGGGCGTGGAGGTGGTGCGGCACATTTGGTTACGGCACCCACGGCATCTGCCCGCCAACGCCTTTGGTACGGCTTGACGAAATCCCGGTGCCTCTGCTAGAGAGGCCGGGTGGTCGATTGATGATTAAGGAGATAAAGATGAAAATCCTCTGGATGCTAATTTGTTGTCTTTCGATTTCGGCCTGTGGCACTGACAATGATCCGGCCGATCTCTGCCAACCGAATCCCTGCACCGAGACTGATCGCACACTGTGCGTGGTCGAGGGCGAGGCCTACCGCTGTGATTGCGTGGCCGGTAGCCATTTGGAGGACGACACTTGCGTCGATGATGATCCGATTGATCCTTGCCTGCCCAACCCTTGCACCGAGACTGATCGCACACTGTGCGTGGTCGAGGGCGAGGCTTACCGTTGTGATTGCGTGGCCGGTACTCATCTGGCCGGCTCCACTTGCGTCGATGACGATCCGATCGATCCTTGCCTGCCCAATCCTTGCACCGAGACCAATCGCACGCTGTGCGTGGTCGAGGCTGATGGCTACCGTTGTGATTGCGTGGCCGGCACCCATTTGCAAGACGACACTTGCGTTGATGACGAGCCGATCGATCCTTGCCTGCCGAATCCTTGCACCGAGACCAACCGCACCCTGTGCGTGGTCGAAGGTGAGAGCTACCGCTGTGATTGCGTGGCCGGTACCCATTTGCAAGATGATACTTGCGTCGAAGACGATCCGATCGATCCTTGCCTGCCCAATCCGTGCACCGACACCAATCGTACCCTGTGCGTGGTCGAAGGAGAGAGCTACCGCTGTGATTGCGTGGCCGGTACCCATTTGCAAGACGACACGTGCCTGGCCGACGATCCGACGGATCCTTGCTTGCCCAATCCCTGTACTGAAATTCTCCGCACCCGCTGTAGGCAAGATGGCGAGGGCGGGTATGAGTGCTGGTGCGATGTCGACTATCACGACGACGACGGCTTGTGTTGCCCCGCCTATGCCGAGAATGTCGCCGACCAATGCCAGTGCATCGCGACCCACATCGATCCTGACGATAGCGGCGAATGCATTGTGCGCTGCGCTGAGTCCAGCATTGAGGGTTTGAACGGTTATTGCCCGGCAGACCAGGTCTGCGTCCAGGGTATCTGTATTGCCAATGTCTGTGTCGACGTGCTTTGCCCTGAACATGCCGCCTGTGTGGTGCGGGGCGATGTGGGCGAATGCCAATGCGACACGCCTTACCACATGAGCGAAGATTTATGTTGTTTGCAAAATGCTTCCAATGTCGAGGAGGTATGTACTTGTGATCCGGGCTATGTGGCCGATGCCGCCGGCGACTGCCAGGCAGAGCCGGACAACCCTTGTGAGCCCAATCCCTGCCAGGATTTGGGCTGGCACCGCAATCTCTGTGTGCCCGATAGTTCCGCCGAAGGCTATACTTGTGACTGCAATGTCGGCTACCAGGACCAAAGCGGCCAATGTGTGCTGACCCAATGGGACGCCTGTCCCGATGGGCTTAGTTGTCAAGAGGGCTACTGCTTGCCCGCCGATCTCTCCGCCGAACAATGCCTGGTCGACGCCGATTGTCGCGAATTTGATGTCAATGCCCCCACCACTTGCAATGCCGATGCCGCTGGCGGAATTTGCCGCGGATGCTTTTACGATTCTGACTGTCCCGATAATTCTCAATGCAATCCCTACGGCACCTGCGCCAATCTCTGTGACGACGACAACGACTGCCCCTACGGCCGCTGCTACAGCGCGGTCGGCTACTGTGGTCAAAAAATTTGTGTCAGCGACCAGGACTGCTTCCAATCCACCGTCTGTGTCGACGCCGATGGCGACGGCTCCGGCCAATGCCACCGAATTCCTTGCCAATAGACAATCGTTGGTGGCGGGCATGCCTCCCCCAGGGCGCTGCCCGGGGCTGTTTTACTGAGCCCCGCTGGGGCTAAAAACTACGTCTAGACCTTTTGCTAAGGGTATGGAGTCGGAAACATTTTGTGCTAGTCTCTCCTTGTGCGTGTTTGGGTAATCATTGGGCTGCTGCTGGCCGGGTGGGTTCGGGTGGCGGGCGGTGTCGAGGCAAGTGGGAATCTGCGCCTGCAGGCGGGGCCGGAGGTGGATACCAATGTGCGGCGGGTCTACCAGAGTCAGGCGGGGGAAATTGTCTCGGATACTTTGGCGCGGGTGATTCTGGAGGGGGATTTTCGGCTATCGATGCCGGCGCAGCGTTTGGAGTTTGGCTATCATGGGGGCTTCAAAATATTCAAAGAAGAAGAGTCGGAGAACTTTGTGGTCTCGCGTTTGCGGGGCGCGTATCGGTGGCAGTTTGCTTCCCGTTGGGCGCTGGGCCTGCGGGCCGGTTTGCAGGACACGGTCTTGCGGGTGCACGATCGTGACTATCGTCTGAGCGATGCCGAGCTCTTTGTTGGCTGCCGGTTGCTTTCCTGGTTGGACGCGCGGATCTTTGCCGGGGGGCGCCACTTTCTCTTCAAGCCTGATAGCTACCGGGACTACGAGCTGAAGTTCTCGCATGCGGGGCCGGAACTGGGGCTGGCGCTTTTGGCCTTCGGGGCCAAGCCTTTGAGTGTGAGCATGCAATACCGGCTGGGCGCCCGCTTTTTCGATCAAACCGCCCGCGATTTTATTGCCGGCACGGTAGCGGTTTCCGCCCGGGATCGGATTGATTTGCGCCATACCGCCGGCTTGCGCCTGCGTAGCCGTTTTCGCCTTTTCGATGAACTGGGCGTGCTGGTCGATCTCAGCTATCAGCTGGCCTACAACGACTCGAACTCTCACGGTTCGAGCGCGCACTGGCACCGACTACAGCTGGTCACTTCCCTACAATTGCCCTGGGAGATCACCCTTCATTTGATGGGCGCCTTGCAGTTCAATGCCTACCCGGACGGTATGTTTGTCGAAGGGGATTTGTACGACCCCGACGCCGACGAGAATGAAAACTCGCTGGTACTGCGCTTGAAAGTGCCCCTGGGTAAGCGGCTGGGCGTCTTTGTCCAAGGGGCGCTGTATCGCAACGAGTTCCATTCCCAGCAATACGATGTGCCCCCCTTTCGCCGGGAAACACTCATGCTGGGCCTGAGCTACGATTTGGCTCTTTGAGCGTAAAAAACCCAGACAAAAAAAGCCCCGCACCAAAGTGCAGGGCTTTTCTTTTTACCATCGGGAAGACAGGATTTGAACCTGCGACCCCCTGGTCCCGAACCAGGTACTCTACCAGGCTGAGCCACTTCCCGACACCTGCGGCTTTGGCTGCGGGTTTGTTACTAGGCGTCTAGTTGTGCCAACAAATCTTGTACTGCCTGTCCCGCATCGGGAGCGCCGAAAACGGCAGAGCCGGCCACGAAAATATGGGCCCCGGCTTGGGCTGCCGCCACGATCGTGTCCTTGTTTATCCCACCGTCCACCTGAATGTCAACCGGCAACTGACGTTCATCGATCAGTTTGCGCAGAGCGGCGAGTTTGGGTAGTTGGCTGGTCAGAAAATGCTGGCCGCCGAAGCCCGGTTCGACCGTCATAATCAGCACCATGTCCACGACTTCCAGCACATACTCAATGGCACTAAGCGGGGTGGCCGGATTGAGCGCCACCCCGGCCTTGGCGCCGGCCGCGCGGATGGCGGCTAGGCAACGGTAAAGGTGATAGGTGGACTCGGCATGTACTGTGAGCCAATCGGCGCCGGCCTTGACGAAATCATCGAGGTAACGCTCGGGCTCGATAATCATCAAGTGCACGTCGAGAGGCATGCGGGTGTGCTTTTTCAAAGCGGCCACTACCGGTACGCCGATGGTGATATTGGGTACGAAACGCCCGTCCATGACATCGATATGAGCCCAGTGAGCGCCGGCTTTCTCTACCAGCTCAAGCTCGGACGCCAGCATGGCCATATCGGCTGACAAGATCGAAGGCGATAGCATGGGCGGTTTTTTATTCATGATGGGCATCCTTTCGGGTGCAGCGGCGCTTACTTTTTTTGCAGCCGGGCGGCGTAAAAAGCGTCCATTTCGTGTAAATCAGGCCAAGTGGCCAGGCTGCCGTCGTTGCTCAGCAGTTTGTGCCAGGTGGCGCGCTTGCCGTCGCGAACGTCGAAGAGCTCAAACTCGGGATGATCGGCCAAGAAGGTGCGAATGATGCCGGCGCCCTCTTCTTCGCAAAAGGAGCACACGCTGTAGACCAGCGTGCCGCCCGGCTTGATCAAGCTGGCCACTTTGCCAAGCAGCCGGTACTGGGTCTCGGCCAGGTGAGCCAGATCGCCAGGCGCCAAGCGCCATTTGCTCTCCGGGTGACGGCGCAACACGCCCATTGAGGAACAAGGCGCATCGAGCAGCACGCGATCGAAGGGGTTTTCGGGCTCGGGCAAAGATTGGTTGAGATCGAGGGCGAGCCGTTTGACGCAGCCTATGCCCAAGCGCTCGAGCAATTGTTTGGTCAGGGCCACCCGGGCCGGATGTACGTCCACCGAAACGATTTGGCCCTCGTCTTTCATCAGCTGGGCGATGGTAGCGGTTTTGCCGCCGGGGGCGCCACAGGCGTCGAGCACGCGCTCACCCGGCCGCGGATCGAGCAAGCGACAGACCACCTGGGCGGCGGCGTCTTGCACATGAAACAGGCCGGTCTGATGCGCCGCCAGGCTGGTGACGTCACCGATGCCCTTGAGCTGCAGGGCATTGGCCAGCCAGGCATTTTCGCTAACATTGTAGCCGGCGGCTGACAGCAGGCCGCTCAAGCCCGGGGCGGTGATACGTTGGGTGTTGACGCGAACCCATAGCGGTGGCGGCCGATTGCAGGCTTGCAGCAAGGCCACGCAACGTTCACTGCCTAACTCGTTGAGCCAACGGGTGACCATCCAGTTGGGAAAGGAATAATTGATGGCCAGGGCGCGGACCTCATCGACCTTCGGGTCCGGCCATTCGATGTGTTCAAAATTGCGGGCCAGCGCGCGCAGCACGCCGTTGACGAAACCCGCGGTGCGCCGACCGCGCAGCATCACCGAAAGCTCCGTGCCCTCATCGACCACCGCCCAGGCGGGCACCCGATCGAGAAAGAGCAACTGATAGGCGCTTAGGCGCAAGATACGCAGCAAGGTCGGTTCGATGCGATCGGGCGCTCGGTGACTATAGGCGGCCAGGGCGTAGTCGAGCTTACGTCGCCAGCGCAGGGTGCCGTATACCAGTTCGGTGGCCAAGGCCCGATCACGACGATCGATAGTCTGGTTGCGCTGCAGGGCATGGTTCAGGCACAAATTGGCATAAGCGCCCTCGGCTTCTACCCGGCGCAGGACCTCCAAGGCTATTTTTCTAGCCGGCGAAATCTTTTTTGCTTTGTTCGTCTTCATCGCCCAAGGAGCTTGCTTCGATCCTATAGGGCCCCGAAAGCGGGCCTCAGTCATCGAAGCGCAGCCGATATCCTTTCTCCTCCCACCACTTTTGCCACCGGCGAATCGCCTTGTCCCGATCGGCTTTGCCGGAGTCGTAATAGTAGCCGAAGTATTCATTGGTGATTTTGGTCAACTCTTGCGAAGAGGAAAAACGGATATCACGGTTTTTCGAAGACAGACCTTCGATGAGCCATATCACCCGGCTCTGGTCTTTGTGTGTCTTCCACCACTTTAACCATTTTCGCTCCGAATTACCGAAGTCTTGTTTGGAAATGTAACTTAGTGACTCTATGGCCGAGCGGGCCACCATTTTATTGGTGGTCTTGACCAGGGCGGCCAAGGCAGTCAGGGAAGCCCGGTCGCGGAAGTTTCCCAGCAAGGCGGCCGAGACGGCTTGTTGGCTGGGGTCGGTGTTTTGCAGGCCGGCCCGCAACTCGTCCATTACCTGATTGAATCCTTTGGTGCGCCGGTAGGTCAGCAAGGTATCGATGGCGGTGAGCCGGATCAAGGCGTCGCGATCATAGAGCCGCTCGGCCAGCGCGGGCACAAAACGCGGGCAGTAGATTTGGCCAAAAAGTTTAACCGCGTAATAGCGATTGCGTATTTCCGGGTCTTGCAGACGATGGCCCACCGCCGGGCCAGTGTCGGCGCCGATTTCAATCAGGCAGCGCAAGAGCTCGCTGTGCTCGGCCAGTGGCGGCATGCGGTCGTAAGAGCCTTTGACATCGAAAGCCAAGCGCCCAGGATATTGCTTCATCACCAACTCTAAAGCTGGCCGCCCAATCGATATCAAGACATCCGCGGCCTGTGCCGCTAGGGTGCGGTTTTCGCTTACTAAGGCTAGGCATAGTTGTTCAATTTGCTGAGCAGAACTAGCCGCGGCTTGCTCGGCCTCCGAGGGGTCGGGGGTTGCGGGCTCGGGTGACACGGGTTCGGGTGACACGGTAGGTTCTTCTTCGCCAATTATTTCCGGGATATCTTCGGTTTCTGGCGCTGCCGCTGGTACTACATCAGGTACTACTACATCGGGCGCGGGTTCAGGAGGCGCTACCTTCTCGGGTACGGGCTCTTGGGGTGCTACTTTCACGGGTACGGGCTCTTGGGTGATTACAACGATCTTACGCGAAGGCGTCGAGCTTGCGGCTACCGCGGGTGCGACTGGTGTCTTGCTTGGCGGTGCCTCTTTGAGCACGGCTGGGGCTTTGGTTTTTGGTTTCTCGGTGACCGGTACGAAACTGGCTTCGGTGTCGACCACTACCACAT
>JAUVBB010000386.1 GCA_030591445.1 Deltaproteobacteria bacterium
CGGTGGCCAGCGGCGAGGCCGAGAGCTGCTGGCCCCGAATCGTCACCGATACGCGGAAGGGGCGCTTGCGCCCGCACTACCAAAGGAAGAAAGCACCGCCGCCCGAGCCCTCACGGCGACACCGAGACGTGTTTCGTTACCAAAGCTATATGCCGGTCAGCGTGATTCAATTTGGCCGCGGCTGCAACCATAACTGTGACTTCTGCTGTATCCGCGCTTTCTATCGGGACGGCTTGCGGCACCGGCCGGTGGCCGAAGTAGTAGCCGAAATCGCCCAGGCCGGCCGCAAGTGGATTTTCTTCGTAGACGACAACCTGGTGGCCGACCGGGAGCAAGCCAAGCAACTCATGCAAGCAATCATCCCGCTAGGCATTCGCTGGACCACCCAAGCCAGTCTGGATTTCGTCGATGATCCGGACTTGCTGGCGCTCATGGTCCGTTCCGGCTGTATGAGCGTAGTAGTCGGCCTGGAGTCCTTGGACGAATCCAATTTGCGCCAAATGAACAAAGGCTGGGCCCAGGTTACCGACTATGAGCGAAAACTGGCCATCGTGCGCGACCACGGCATCATGGTCTATGCCACTTTTGTCTTTGGCTACGACAATGACGGTCCCGATGTGTTCGATCGCACCTTGGACTTTGCCATGCAGCAAAAGTTCTTTTTGGCCAACTTCAACCAGCTGCAACCTTATCCGGGAACGCGCCTGTACCAACGACTCCAAAAGGAAGACCGCCTGATCTACCATCGCTGGTGGCTAGATCCGCGCTACCGATTCGGCGAGGCCGTCTTCCGGCCCCGGGGTATGACCGCCGACCAATTGACCGAAGGCAGCCAACGCGCCCGCACCAGCTTTCACTCCTATACCGGCATTGGGCGCCGCCTACTGGATCGCAAAGCCAACCTGGCCAACCCTTACAACGCCTTGACCTATTTGCTGGTCAATTTATCTTCACGCCAGGACATTCTACGCAAGCAGGGCCTGAAGTTGGGCATGAACCCGCAGGCCGAGAAAGCGACTCCAACATGAAAATCACCGGCATCAAACCGAACATGGGGCTGGTGGCAGACAAACCCTATTATGATCGCGGCCGCATGGAGCCACTTACCTTTGCGGTGCTCAAGGGTCTAACCCCACCCGAACATGAGTGGGTCCTGTACGATGACCGCTTCGAGGCTATCCCGTACGATGAAGCCACCGACCTGGTAACCATCAACACCGAAATCTACACCGCTCGGCGCGCCTATGAGATTGCCGACCGATTTCGCGCCCGCGGAGTCAAAGTAGCCCTGGGCGGTTTTCACACCACTATGATTCCAGAAGAAAGCCGCGCCCATGCCGATGCCATTGTCATTGGCGACGCCGAACCCGTTTGGGCCCAATTGCTTGACGACGCCACCCACAATCGCCTGCAGTCCACCTACCAAGGATGCGCCGGCGGCACAGGCAGCTTGGACGACATTCGCACCGATTGGAGCATCTTCGCCGGTAAATCCTATCTGCCAGTGCGCCTGACCCAATTCAGCCGCGGCTGTATCAACCAATGCGAGTATTGCGCTACCGGCAACATCTATCGCAAGAGTCACCGCTGCCGACCAGTCTCGCAAGTCATTCGCGAGCTGGCCCACAACGGCGCCAAGCTGGTCTTCTTCGTCGACGACAACATCGTGGCCGACAAGCCCCAAGCAACGCAGTTGTTCCAAGCTCTAAAAGCACTCAACATCCGCTGGTTCGGCCAAGCCGATCTTTCCTTCGCCACCGACCCGGCCTTCATGGACTTGATGCTCGAGAGTGGCTGCGTGGGCCTGGTGGTCGGCTTCGAATCACTCGACCAGGGCAACCTCAGCCAGATGAAGAAGAACTGCAATCTGGGTTTCGAAAGCTATGATCCCCTGGTCAAAAGAATCCGCCAATCGGGCCTGCTCACCTGGGCCGCCTTCTTGCTAGGCTACGACAACGACACCCCGGAAACGATCATGGCCACCTGTGATTGGGCCCTATCAAAGAAATTTGCCTTTGCCGCCTTCAACATTCTCATGCCCTACCCCGGCACCCCGTTCTACGACCGCATGCGCCAAGAAGACCGCCTGCTTTATAACGGCCGCTGGTGGCTACACGACGACTATCGCTTCGGCATGACCGGCTTCCAACCCCGCCACTGCTCCGCCGACGAACTAGCCCAAGCCTGCCTCGATGCCCGCCTGCGCCACAACACCATCCCCCAAATTTTCCGCCGCTCCCTTGATCGCAAAACCCACCTGCGCTCCTTCTGGAGCCTGGCCACTTATTTCGCCTACAACCCCTTATTTCGCGACGAGCTATTAAAAAAACACGGCATGAAACTAGGCTACCGCGGCCAAGAACGCCCAGTCAATGCCTCGGCCCTGCCCGCTTACTTAGGCAACGCGTCAAACCCGTCACCGAGTTCGAAATGAAAACTAAGATTCTCGTACTATTTCTTGCACTGTTTTCCAGTATTTCTTATGCAAAAGATGAAAAAGTCCAATCTAGCAATTCACTACATCTAAAGATCAACTGGAGTTATAACGATTCAGCTGGTCTTGAGGTCGAATACAATCGCCTATTGCTAAAACATCTGGCGGCAAACTTAGCGTACAAGTATTCCTTCATCGGAGGGATGGCAAAGTTTACTCTAGATAGTTTTGGCATTCACTCGCACAATTTGCAGGCAGGAGTTCGGTACTATATTTACAGAACAGGACAAATGTCTGGTTTCTACCTGCAAGGCTATGGAGGTATGGGCTCTTATGATCTCGACAGCGCCAGCGGACCGCAATGCAGAGGTGAATTCAACGCACATATCGGCTCTGAACTAGGATTTGCGGGCCATAGCAGTTCAAACGGATTCGGCTTCAGTCTTTTCGCCCGTATCGAGGGTTGGTATTTGCCCCTTTGTTTTGATAACGACGACAGCAGCTTCCAAGTCATAGGCCCCTCTTTCGGCGCAAGTCTTGGCCTCAGCTTCTGACCTTCTTGGAAACCCATTATCGGATGCGGATACGGCCTACTGAGAATCTGGGTTCCTTGGCGGGATTACAGCCCGGACCGAAACCATCGGCGTTGAAGCGGTGCTCCAGGCCTCCTGAACGTTCGTCGACTTCAAGCTCCACCCGGAGCAAATGAGTACCGGCCCGGGAAGGGCTGCAGTATGAAAGCAAGTAGAATTTTTTTCCGGCAGCTTCTATCTGGGCGGCAACCTCGTCGAAGGCAGTGCCGATGGCGGCCAGGTTGGCCGCTTTCACAAAGCCGGTACGACTGAGCTTCGCTAGTTGCTTAACGTCAATTTCTCCGCCCAAACCGATCACGAACACGTTGACTCTGGCTTCGTCAAGGACCTCATGCATGGCATCTTCTGTCACCCGGTGGGCACGATCGGTACCATCGGTGAAAACCACCAGGGTACCGAATCGCAAGGGTTGGGTGGCCTTGGCCATCTGCTTCTCCAACTCCTTTACTGCCTCAACCACCGCGCCGTTTAAATTGGTTGAAGGATCCTTGATGCGCTTGTAGGCCAAGCGCTTCAGGCCGGCACGCACTTCCGCATGGCGGGCAGTGAAATTCGTTACCTTAATCAGCTTGGGCCCACCATCGAATCCAACTACAGCCATGGGATGTGAGCGGGTAACCTTCTCGGCAAAGATTCCCGCGGCCTCGAGCAGGCTGGGAAGCGATCCCGACTCGGTAATACTTCCGGACAGATCCAACAGCAAGACAATATAATGGGCCACCGCCACTTCGGGATTCAAGATGGTTTGCTTGCTCTCATAAGGAGAAATAAGCCGGTCGTCTTCGTAAATACGAAAGGTCTCGGCGGCAATCCCGGGAACAGGCGACCCATCGCTGGTCTCCACTGAATAATACAGGGCCACCTGACTGGGCTTCTGTGCCGATGCTTTATGCAACTCAAGATTTAATCCCGCGCAGCCGCCACAGAAAAATATCAGAACGAAAGCACTTTGAAAGTTCAGTTTCATGAATCACCCTCTGCTGACAAGATAGAAATAGATCTGGCTTACGGTTAAGTATCCGAGACAGAGGCCGTTCAGTCAAAAAATATCGACTTCTCGGGCTTGCCAGCTACTTGGGCAACTCGTCGAGACCGTCGCCCATGGGTAGGGTCAGGCGTTGATCGACTTCTTTTTGCAGGTTCCAGTTCTGGCTCAGGAAGATCATGTTCATGAGCGGGCTGGTATCGCGTTCAATCATTTTTAGCCAGCGGCGGGCAATGTTGCTGTAGCTGAAAAACTTGCGGCGGGCTTCGGCACAGCGCTCGGAGACTTCCTGGTGGCTCATGAGTTTGGGATGGAAGGGCAAGCCACCGTAGCGATAGTTCGGGTCCAGCCACCATTTCTCGGTGAGCAGGCGGCCTTGCCGTAGCAGCTTTTCATATAGGGGCGTGCCCGGAAAGGGGGTGACGTGATTGAAAGCGGCGAAGAAGAAACCGTGTTCTAAAGCAAAATCTACCGAGCGGTCGAAGGCGTCGGGGGTGTCGCGGTCGTTGCCAAACAGGAAGGTTGAGTAGATGTGCAAGCCTTCACCGTGGATTACGCGGATGAGTTCGTCGCGGTCGCCTAAGTTGTCGCACCAGAGTTTGTTCATGTCGCGTAGGGTTTCGCGGTCGAGCGATTCGATGCCGATGAGCACCATGTCGCCGCCGCTCTTTTTCATCCACTTGAGCAGCTCGGGATTGCGGGCCATGGTCAAGGAACCTTGGCTTGACCACTTGATCTTGAGGGGGGTCAAGGCCTTACATAAGGCCAGGGTATAGTCCTGGTTGGCCACGAAGTTGTCGTCGACAAAGAAAAACATCTTCTTACCCGAACGCTCGATGTCGGCCACTACCCGTTCGACCGAGCGCGGATGATACTGGCGTTTATAGTAAGAAGTAATGGCACAGAAATCACAGTTGAAGGCACAGCCCCGACCGGTTTCGACCAGGCCCAAGGGAGAATAGCCCTTGCCCTCGTATATGCTCCGGTCGGGAAAAGTGTCCGTGTATCCGGTCGGGCCGCGATACACTTTTTGCAATTGGCCCCGCTCGGCGTCTTCTAACAACTGGGCCCAGATCTGTTCGGCATTGCCAATTACGATGGCATCGGCGTGCGCGGACACTTCATCGGGCAAGATGGTGGGATGATAACCGCCCATCACCACCGGCACCCCACGGGCGCGGTACTGGGCGGCAATCTTGTAGGCCCGCCGCGCGGTATAGGTCTCGACCGACAGGGCCACCAGATCGGTCTGGGTGTCGTAATCGGGAACTTCCAGGCGATCGTCGAAGAACTCAGTCTCCACCCAGGGTGGGGTGAGTCCTTGCATGGTCGCAATCGGCAAGGGCTCCATTACTTTCCAGGTCTTGATGTATTTCTGGCCCGGGTTCTTGCCAATGGCCGGTAGGATAAATGTAATTTTCATGGCTCATCCGTTATCGCTGTTATTCCATCATGTCAATTTTGGGCAGAATGCCCACCCCGCCAAATGCTTGCGCCCAGATAGGTCGCGTGTCCAAACGGGCCGGCTTGATGTCGCCGGCTCTTTGCCCCGCGGCTATTTGGGTCTGCTGGTAAACCGCCCAGCCATCGACTACCCGCTGGACCCGCATGGGCCCGAGTTGCCCTAGCTCCAGACAATAGCGGTAGTGTTGGCTTTCGGTCAGCTCGGCTTCCATTAGCTTTACGGCTTGCTTAAGGATTTGGTCCGATTGGTCGCTTTCTACAAACAGGCAATAGGAAACCTGGGTGACCCCCGGCAAGCGAACCGGCGCCACCAGGGCGAACTTAGGGCTGAAATGTAGCTGCCGATGGACGCGATTCAAGGCTTGCTCTACCCGACGCTCGTTGAGCTTCTCGCCGCACAAGTCACTGACCCGATCCAGTTTGCCGGCAAAGCGCACCAGGGGAGCCTGCCGATAACGACCCACGCAATGGACCACATCGCGCAACTGATAGCGGTATAGTCCACCGCCGGTGCTGAGCAGGGGCGTGTAAGACCCGCCCGGCTGAAGCTGGTGGGCCAACAAGGGCGGTCCTTGGGTGTTGTCCAAATCGATAAACTCGAGAAAATGACCGCTCAGCGCCAACACCGATCCGGGCTGGCCCCACAGAGGAAAGGAAATCGCCCCCTCGGTGGCCAGCAAGCCCTTGCCCTGAATGGGAACCTGGGCAAACCAACGGCGCAAGCCGGGCAGAAAGTCGGCGGCACAACCATCGGTCCAACAAGAAACCAGAGCCAGTCGCGGCCAGAGCACTTTGGCGCTCAATTTGCCGCTGGTGTCGAACGCATTTTCGATGGCCCGCGCCCGGGCTAGTGGCAGATCCGGCAGTAACTGCTCGAAGTTCTTTTCCACATACTCCATCAGCAAGATCAGAAAAGAAGGGCTCCACACCGAAATCAATCCCAAGTCATCGGTGGCCAGCAAGGCCGTGGCCGTGGCCCGTCGCCATTGTTCCATATCGCTCAGGCGGGCCACCGCGGCCGGTACCGCCATCATGCGCCGCAAGGCCCAGCGGGCCAACACGCCGAAATACTCGGTATCATCTTCGAAACCAATGGGCAGCCCACCGGGAGTTTTCTCTGCTTGCTGGGCCACCGGCGAGACCGACCAATAACTCTTGGTGCCCCACAAAGCTCGATGCGAGGCATACAGATTAAAGAGCCAGGCATCAGTGCCCGCGGAAAATTCGCGCAACAAACCGTCGGTGTAAGGAATGAGCTTGTTCTTGGAACTGGAACCCGAAGTGCGCTCCATCATACGGACTGGTGCCGAAGTCAACACCGCACTCTGACCTTCAGCGATCTGATCCATCCAGGGCGACAAGGTCTCGTAATCGGTCACCGGCACTTTTCGTTGATAGGCGGTCGGCGAATCTACACTTTCAAAACCATATTTCCGGCCGTAACCACAGTTTTGATTGGCCGCCAGCAAGGCCTTGAGCTTTTCAGTTTGAGCACGTTCGGGATCACGAGCGGCCCTTTGA
>JAUVBB010000394.1 GCA_030591445.1 Deltaproteobacteria bacterium
AAAGCAACCATCGCTACCATAACTACCAAGAATGACTTTTTCATGTTCTTGCTCCTTGCAATATTCTTCAATTTGATTTGTTTCTCGTTCATGACACTTTCTATAAATGCAGGATGCGGGCCAAACTGAACATCTGAAGCCAAAACACGACATAACTGCACAAATACCTACAGTTACAACGATGATTGCTTTGCTTTTTGTTCAAGAACTCTCATCGAAATGGGGTCTGAAGACCCCACAAATACAGGTACTTGTTTCGATTCACGAAGCTCTCTCGACCAGATGCACAAAAAGACCACTAATAACAGCTGCTTACATGTTCGCATTGAGACCCCACCTGGCTTGCTTTTTCATCAATTATGAGGTCTAAAGTCTACAGCATGGGCGGGAGAAGAAAAATGTGCCGAAGATTCGCAATCTTGATGCCATTGCTGGGCAGTTGCCTTGGAATATGGCTTGCTGCCTGCGCGGCAACCGAGCAGGACAGCTATCATTGTAACGGTCGACGCGAGCTTTGCGATCGGCCTTACAATGAGGTGAGCTTTGCCACCGCCCACAATGCCATGAACAATGCGGAAGATGAGTGGCTGTTTCCCAACCAGGACCACGGCATTAGCCGGCAACTCAAAGACGGCATTCGGGCCATGATGCTCGACACCTATTACTGGCAAGGAAGTACCGCCCTTTGCCACGTGTCCTGTGAGTTCGGGGTGCTGTCCATGGCTGAGGGCCTGGGCGAAATCCGGGATTTTCTGCTCGCCAATCCCTATGAGATTGTCTCTTTGCTAATCGAGGACCACATCCTGAACGATGCCACCGAAGAAGCCTTCGGTGCGGCGGGGCTGGAAAATTTTCTTTATATCCATGACCCGGCCGCGGCTTGGCCCACGCTGGGCGAGATGATCCACGCGGGCACGCGTCTGGTGGTCGGCACCGAGTTCTCACGGCCACCACCGGCCTGGTACCACCACCTCTGGGACCTGGCCTGGGACACCCCCTATTCTTTCAAATCCGCTGCGGAATTCAGCTGCCGCCACAATCGCGGCTCCACCGATAACGAACTGTTCCTGGTCAACCACTGGCTCAGCGACGAGGTGGGCCTGCCCTCCCGAGAAGGGGCTTCGATGGTCAACCAATACCAGATCTTGGGTCCCCGGGTGCGGCAATGCCGAGAGGAAGCCGGCCAGCAGGTCAATTTCGTGGCCTTGGACTTTGTATCGCTGGGTGACTTGATTCCGGTAGTGGACGAATTAAACGGCTTTGAATAAATACCCTACTCGCTGGCGTCAATCTCCCGCCTAAGGAAACGACCGGCCAGGTGGTGGGCCACTCGGAAAGAATTGGCCATGATGGTAGGGGTCGCGGGTACGCCGCCGGAGCTGGGCATGAACGAACCATCGGTCACATAGAGATTCTTGACGTCGTGGGCCTGGCAGAAAGGATCGAGTACCGAGGTTTCTGGATCCTTGCCAAAACGACAGGTGCCATGCTGAAGGTGATAAGTGGTGGTGGCCCAGGTCCAAGCCTTGACCGACTTGGCGGTAGGCTTCATGGCTTCTAGGATATCCAGGCCCCGACGGGTGTTGAAGCGGTTGACATCATCAGAGGCTGGATGGTGGTGGGTGTTCATGCGCGCCACCGGCAGGCCGTAGCGATCAATCACCCTGGGGTCGAGATCGACATAAGAGTCTTTGTTGGGCAGAAACTCGCCGAAGACCTCGAACTCGATCCATAACTCATCGTGGAAATATTCCTTGATGCGATCCTTGAGCGGTTGTCCAAAGAGCGCCCAGCCCGAATCCATGGCTATGCGAACACCGGCATTGATGGGATTGGGATGATGCAACAAAAAGTTATAAGTGCCGCCCTTGGGCAAAAGCGTACCGCTTTTTTCGTTCCAGTAGTCATCTTGAACTGAACGCAACAAGAAGGGCAGTTCCATGTCTTTTTTGCCCAGCCGCTCGATGATTTTGTGCCGATCGAAAATACCAGTGCCCTTGCCAAAGGTGGAGTAGGTCAGGTTTTTACCCAGCAAGCCGCTACGGTTGGCCAGGCCTTGGGGAAAACGGCCGTTCTTCGATAGCATCAGCAAGCGGGCACTTTCGATGGCGGTGGCCGCCACCACCACCACCCGGGCGCGGATGGCTTGCGCCTGGCCCTGGGCGTCTAGGTATTCGACTCCCTGCACCCGGTCGTCACGGTCGACCAGAATTCGGCGCGCCATGGAGTGGGGCAAGATACGGCAACGGCCGGTTTGCTCTGCCCGTGGAATCAAGCTGGCCAGCACGCTGGATTTCGAACCGTTCTCGCAACCGTAGTCGCCGCAGAAACCACACATATTGCACGGCGGCCGGCCCGCGTAGGGTTGAGACAAAATGGCGCGCGGGGTGGGAAAAGGGTGAAAACCCAGCGAATGGGCCGCCTCGTCAACCAACTTTGCCGAGGGATGAGGCCGCAAGGGCGGCAGCGGAAAAGGCCGCAGCCGCGGCTCGAAAGGATTGATGCCCGCCTGGCCGGAGACGCCAATGCGGGCCTCCATTAGATCATAAAATGGCAACATCTCTTCGAGTGCGATCGGCCAATCGACAATGTCGGCCCCCGCGATACCACCGGTCATGCTGGCCAAGCGGAAATCCGACTCTTGCAGCCGGTAGGTAAAACCGCTCATGTGCACCGTGCCGCCGCCCACGTTCTGGCCCACCCAACCCTCGTTGGTGAGCCGGGCCTTGGTTTCGCCCTTTTTTCGAATGGTGTGGGGCTCGTGGCCGGCATAAGGATAGGGACGGAAGAAATCCCGGCGGCAGAGAGCCACCTCGTCGTGGCTAAAATCACCAACGGTATACCAGGGCCCTTTCTCCAACACCACCACCCGGGCGCCGGCTTCGGCCAGCGTGGTAGCCACCGGCGCCCCGCCGGCCCCACTGCCAATCACCACCACATCGACCTGATCCTTGCGCGCCCCGGGCATTTCGCTCACCAAGTCCCTTTCGGAGCCACCCGCCGATGAATCCGTTTGGGGGCCCACCAACAATGCTCGCGACCGACGAATTTGAAACCCACCCCATCGCGGTTGCCCCCGTACTTCGGATCTGACAAAAAACTCTCCAAGGTCAGCATGACCATGCGCTGGAAAAAGGAACCGGACTGGAAGCGCTTGGCTTTGATCTTGCCTTGCTGGAAACTTACCAGGATCTGATCTTGCTGCTGGGCCGTGCAATCAGCAAAAGCCCGTTGGTGTCGCTGCTGGGCAATGCGGTTCAAGTGCACCGCGCCAATCCGCAGCAGCGGCTTCCAGTCGGGCAGCTTGTCGTAGGGCGCGCGGGCCAACCAGTAGTTCATGTAGGGCACAAAACCGGCGGCCAGCGCCCCGGGCAAGATGCGCTCGGCACAGGCCCCTAGCGCCCGCTCGCGGTCCGGCTTCAGTATGGCCGGGCCCGGGGACGCGGCGGCCCGGGCCACCCCCACTTTCGGCAGCATGCGCGCGGCGCCCAACCCTAGCAAACCTAGCATGACTTGTCGGCGGCTTAGTTTCACTGCCCGGCCCTCCGGGCGCGGTCTCGGTGACAAACCGCGCAATTGCCCCGGTGCTCATTGACCACCGGGCAGCGCCCGGCAAACAGGCCAGGCTCGGGAAGACTGTCTTTGTGACAAGCGGCGCAGGCCAACTCGGTCTTGCGTTCGAGCAGATACCCACAGCGGTGCTGAAAATGACCCGCACCACCGGCATGACAGCTTGCGCAAGCAGCCGAGAACAGAGCCTGGCTCTCGGGTCTTCGGCTCAGACAATCACCGCTGTCTTGCAAGCCCAGGCTCAACAAAAAGATAAGCATGTCAGACAGGGCCTGTGGCCGATTGGCAAAACTGTGACGAAAAGAAGGCATGGTCGACTGGGGAAAATTGGCCGCCGGTTCCAGCAGGCTGGCCTCAAGATAGGCTAGGCTCTTGCGGCCCAGGGCTTGTAAGTCCGGCCCGAAGTCCCAGCCGCCGCGCCCGTCGCGGGTCAGCGGATGACAAATGCCGCAGCCCAACAACAAGTACAAATTGGCCCCGCGCACCAGCGCTTCCATGCCTGGCTGATCGCCGGGAACGTGACAACGGCCGCAACTGGCTTGCAAGTAGGGTTGCCGAAGCAGCGGATCTGCTTGCCGGGTGCCGGGCATGGCGTGGGCTACCTTGACATCGAGGGCCCGGCCGGTTCCGCCGTGACAGGAGACACAGCCCGAGTGCATGCGCAAGTGGTGCGCCATGTCCTGGCCATGAAAGCGGAAGGGCTGCGCAATCTCGGCCCGATCCATGTCTTTGCGTTCCAACCCCAAGTGGCAGGTAGTGCAGCGGTCCACGCTATCTAGACAGGTAGATTTTTGCTGGATGCCCAGAGACCGGTCTGGGTCCAGCTGGGCCAAAAGTCGGAACTGATCTTGAAAACCCTGCCACGGCCGATCGCTTCCGGCTACCGTAACCCAGACGGTCACGGCCAGTACCGACAAGCCCGCGCCCAAGACACCCCAGCGCAGACGACGGGCATCTTTGCTTAAATCAAGAGACAAGTGGCCATTCCTCCCAGGGCCAATAGAAAACCCAGTCGGGGCCCCGGCACAAGCCCACCAGGGTAAAGCCGATCAGGGCCACCAACAGCACCATCAAGCCGGCCAGACCAGCGGCTCGGGTCGAGCCGGTCACAAACCCGCTGAGCAGGGCCAGCACCACGGCCAAGAGCATCATCAAAGCGGCCGGATTGAGCAGATCTTGCATCCAGGGATCAGCCCCCCGCGCCCACTCACCGGCGCCCCCACCCAAATACCAGGCCTCGAATAGCCCGAAGGCCGCCACGGCCGTAAGCGTCGACCACAACACCGCCCGGCGGCAGCCACCTTCGCCAAACCATTGGCCCAGACCCTGGTCTTCTCGATCGAGAAAAGGCAGCAAGAGCAACCACAAGCTAAGCAGGGCCGGGAAGAAAAAGGCACCCACCGTGGCCGAGTAGCTGACCATCTCTTGGGCCCAAAGAAACTACCAGGGCGCTTTCTCCGGATTGGAGGGGGTATGGGGATCGATGGGCACCCCCAGCGGCGCCGAGACCAGCAAGGACAAGGTGGCCATGATGGCAATCACGCCCAAAATCAGTAGCGCCTCGCGCAAGACCAGATGGGGCCAGGCGGGCACCATGGGCTCTGCGCCCGCGGCCGTCTCTGCGCGGCACAGTCCGCCATCTCGGCGGATGCGCCAAAAATGAAAGGCCATCAGCATCATGATGGCGGCCGGCATCAAGGCCACATGCAGCATGTAAAAGCGGAGCAAGGTGGCCTGGCCTACCTGTTGGCCACCCAAGGCTAGTTGCTTGAGCGCCTCGCCTATCAACGGCAGACTGTCCATCATGGCCGCGGCCACGCTCACCGCCCAAAACGATCGCTGATCCCAGGGCAACAAGTAGCCGGTAAAAGACAAACCCAGCACCAAGCCGCCCAGTCCCAGCCCGAGCAGCCAATTCAACTCGCGATGCCGATAGGCGCCCATGGCGGCCACCCGTAACAAATGCAGAATCATGGTGATGACCATGGCGTGGGCTGACCAGCGATGCATGGCACGGACAAAGTCGCCAAAACTGACCGCGTACTGGATGTCCTCCATGGAACCATAAGCCTGCGCGGTGGCCGGCAGATAATAGATCATCAGCAACACCCCGGTCAGCGACAGCAAGGCAAAAAGCACAACGCTTATCACTCCCAGCCCCAGCGTGACGCTCGGGCGAAGGGCCCGCTCGGTCACGCGGAGCGGATGCAGATGATAGAAGAAGTTTCGGCGCAGTCTGCTGGCCGCGCTGCCGTGACTGTCAGCGACTCCCGGCCTTAAGCCCAGGCTGAGGTTGCGGGGCAAAGCACGGAGATTGCTCAGCAGGCTGCGGGCAAAGGTCTTCATTTCGCTGGCACATCCTCGATCGCGCCTAAGTCCATCAGATTGGTCTTGGTTCCGACCGGCACCGTCTTGCCGGTGTTTACCCAGATGCGCCCGTCGGGCTCAATCCAGAGATGAAACCAGGGCAAGGGATCGCGGGCCGGGCCGGCAGTAACTAGCCCTTGCTCATCATATTTGGCCCCGTGGCAAGGACAGAAGAAACCCTCGGCGGTTCTGCGCACGGTACAACCCAGGTGGGTGCATCGTGAAGAAAAGGCAGCAAAGCCCAATTCATCCCGCGCCACAAAAAGGTCTTTGTCCGACACCCAGGTCAATGTGCCAGTCTTGAAGTCAGAAGGATTGCCCAGGGCAAAAGCCTCTGGCGGACCATCGAAAAAGTCCGGCACCGCCACCCGCACACTGCCGGCCACCGTGCCCAAGGCACAAGCGCAGACAGCCAGGTTGCCCGCCTGCGCCAAAAAATGACGCCGACTATCCGGAGCCAAAGGCGTCGCCGCTGGCACCGAGGCCGCCTCGGCGGCAGGCGCCACCGGGGAGTCGGTCTCGGTCTCCACCGCCGGCACAACCACCGGCGCCGATTTTTTCTTTCGTTTCTTAGCCATTAACAGCACTTAGTCTATGCAAGCTATCCGGTAGATGCAAGATCTGTAGGAGGCGAAGAATCTGCCATCGTGAATGGCTAGAAGCAAGGTGGTTCACATCGCGTAATGGACGTGTTGGCAAACCGGGCCATCGTGTAATGAACGCGTTACCGGTTCCGGCCATTTGTGTAACGAACGTGGTGGCGGGCATAACCCACCCAGGGCGTTGCCCTGAGCCGTATACATATATTTTTGATTTTCCTGTAGCATCTTCTTATAGCATTCTTGCCTGTCAATTGATGGATGAAGGTCGAATCGTCCAGGCTAGG
>JAUVBB010000482.1 GCA_030591445.1 Deltaproteobacteria bacterium
CCGCATACACCATCGATACCTCCTTACAAACTATCGACGAAGAGCCTCCAGGTGCCTTGGAGATCGCAGAATGGGCGGTAGAAAGAGAAGAAAATGACGACCAAAATAAACAAACTGCTTGCGGGGGCCTTACTTGCGCACCGCAGGCGTCGATCGGTTTCAAGATCACTCCTCCGGCCGGGGAATCAGCGCCATTAGGCTATGTGGTCAAACTTGTTGAGCCACAAACGGGTAACTGTCACCCCTGCGATCAACCCCTTTGCGCGGAAAGCGGGTGGATTTGGGTCACTGTTTCCTACACGGTAGACGAAGACATAGAGTATTCATTTGAGATATCCGCCATTGACCAGGCCGGCAACCAGGGTCCCGCCAGCCTGGTGGAAGTACTCGACCCCGGCTCTGGTGGCTGCTCGTCCGGTGCCGGGGTCTCGGGATTGTGGTTGGGCTTGTTGGTCATATTTATTTTTTCCATTGCGAAATCACGTAGGCTTGGCCGCGCGGATATTGAGGAAATATATGTCTAGGTTATTTTTTTTGGGTCTTACGTTTATTATGTTGGTTGCTTCTTGCGATAGTGAGTCAACAGAGCAACCAGACCCATGTGAATATCTACACATTCTTGAAATGGCAAAACCGGCATCTGTCGAGGACTTGTTGAAAAGGTCCGATACATTTGTGGTGGCCAGGTTTGTAAATGTGGAGGAGACCGATTCACTTACCGCCGGGTTGACTACCGAGGCGTTCGAATGCATCTATCCAGCAAACATTGCGGAGTTATCTAAGAGCAGGAGTGAAATTTTTGCGGTTCCTGAAATCGAGGGAGCAATCAGTAGAGTGGCCGCTTTGGCGGATCCCTGCCATGCAAAAACCGTGAAAAATACTGTTTGTGATGTGCAAGTAGTTGACGCTGGTGAAGACATCGATGGCGGCTGTGAGGAAATTGAAATTGAGATATCCCCGTGCAAGCTGCCAGAGTGGCACTATTTGATCCCCAAGAATGATGACACTGAATATGGCATATTCTTGGCTACTGATTCTAGGTATCCAGAAAAGACGAGGCCCGTGGTTATGATACTGGAGATATCGGGTGATGTCTTAGATATGAGTGTTCTTGAGAGTGGCGAGAAAATTGCGCTTGATGAGTTGGCTGCCTTTTTGCACAAGAACGCTGTGCCTGGAGTGGCTAAATTCTGGTGGTAAAGCATTTGCGGTTCAAGGCCATTAACTGGCAATCTATACTAATCCATACATACTATTACTAATGCACGGCATTCCACGGCACAATCTTCGAGTTTCCTATCATTTGGTATCAATTCGCGGGCGAGGTGATCCATGAACCAAAGAGCTTTGGTAAAATTTTCGGTCTGCTGCTTGTTGGCAGGATTGCTGGCGGCTAATCCCTTGCCGGTACTGGCCCAGGAGAAAGACGATTCCAGCTTCGAGAGTTGGGAGGATGACGACCAGGCGAAAAAACCAAGCAGCACGCCGGCGCCGGTGGCGGACACTGCTGCCGTGGATTTGGCGGATACGACGGTGGCGACTTCTGAGGCCGATAGTGGCCGCGGGATGCTGCCGGCGGTGTCGACTCGGTATGGTTCGGTGAGGCTGATGGGTTTGTTCCAGACTCTCTTCGACACCACGCTATATAGTGACAATGAAACGGTGGGTTTTAGTTTTCAGCGGGCCCGGATCATGCTCCAGGGGCATCTGCTCTCCGATGAGCTGACCTACTTCTTTCAGGGTGACGCTAAAAACATGGGTTCTTTTGCCTTGGATATGTATTTCAAATTCCAGCGCGGTGCGCTTAGTTTGCGGGTGGGGCGCTTTTTGCCTGACTACACTATGATGATGCCCCGTGACGAAAGTAACTTGTCGGCTATTCGTTATCCGATGCTACTGACCCAGGGGGGATTTGGCGTTTGGCGGCAAATCGGGGTCGAGTTGGGCTACCAGGCGAGTGATAAATTCTTGCTCAAACTGGGTGTGTTCAACGGGCTGTTCACCGAGCCCGGCGCCACCAATCCCGAGTTGACCAACCAGCAGATGGGCGGATTCGAGCTCGATGGCGTGTTCACTGCTACCTACGCCGACAACAACAAGGCCAAGGACTTTCTGCTCAAGGCGGCTTTCAACTTTTCTCAGCAACTTCGGCTAGACTTTAATTTCTGGCTGGGCATGCCGGTCAACGCCGCCGATGCGGGGGAGAACGATGTCGTGATCAATGCCGGTCCCGGCATCGAATACCTGGCCGGTAAATTGCACATCATGTCCGAGTTTCTATTTCGGGTGGTGGCTTACGGAACCGACCAAGATGCGGTTACCGCCCTGGGTATGTGGGCGCACATCGGCTACTTTCTTTCCGAAAACACCGAGGCAATCTTCCGCGCCGACCTGGTAGAACCCAACCTGGATGCCGACAATGACATGCGCTTGCGCATAACCGGCGGCGGCCATTACTGGATCGAACGCGAGCACTTGCGCCTGCTGATCAATGGCTTTTTCGAATTGCCGATAGAAGGCGGCGATAACGCCGTGGCCCAAGAAGCCATCGGGCTGCTGGTACAAGCCTCACTGGCTTGGTAAAATCAATTTATTCTCAAAAACTGAAAAACATTCCTCGGTTATCTTCTCCGTTAGCCCTAACGCCGGTCTTTCCAATCGCCACACTTGATTTCTGTCTTGGTTTTCATGGTTTCTTCTCCTTTTCAAATCGTTTATGAAATCATCACAAGTTACATATTTCTTATCGCAAGAAGAATGCCAAAATGTAATCTCTATTTTTTTCAGTAGGATAACTGCCGACTGTGAGTTTCTACATAATCTCAGTGTTGCGGGTGGGAATCAAAAACAACGAAGAACTTTGTCGGGATAGCCTATTAGTCTTGTTTTTACACTGGCTTACTGAGTGTAACCTTTCGTGCTACATGTTTCAGCCTCACTGTAACACCTTTGGCTAATGACTACTCGACTGCAACCAGGCTTCGATCTCGGCCACGTTATCCTGGCGATGCTCGCCGGCGGCGATGAAACCTTGGCGGGCTTGTTGGGCCAGTTTGCGGGCGCGAACGCGATCTTGGCCGGACTGGCGGAGGGCACGGGCCAGGGCAAATTGCAGAGTGGCACTTACCGATGGATCGTTGGATGCGCCTTGCAGGGTCAGGGCTTCTTCTAAGGGAGCGATGGCTTCGGCCGGTTTGCCCATGCCCAGTAAGGAGTTGGCCACACAGTTGAGATGATAGGCGTGGATGGGGTGGCGGGCCGGCAATTGTTTCTTGCCGATTTTCAGGGCGTTTTGGCAATGGGTCAGGGCCTGGCTGAACTGCTTCTGGGCGATGGCGATTTCACCCAGGTTGTTCTCCACCATGGCGGCATAACGATGATTCGAGCCCAGGGCCCGGTTCCAGATGGACTGCGCGCGCAGGTAATGGTGGCGGGCCTGATCGTATTTTTTCTGCTCGTAAAACAAAACGCCCAGGCTGTTGACCGACAAGGCCAGGTCGGGATGATCGTTGCCCAAGACTTGCTCAAAGGTGCTGACGGCTTGCTCCATATGCGCACGCGCCTCGTCGTAGCGGCCCTGGCGCTTGAGCAGCAAGCCAAGATTGTTGTGTACATTGGCCACCTGCGGATGGGCCGGACCATGAGCCTCGGTGAAGATGGCCGCGGCCTGATCGAGATAAGGCCGGGCCTCTTGGTATTGGCCTTGCTGGAAATGACTCAGCCCCATCATATTGAGAACATTGGCCCTCAGTAAAGAGTCCTTATTGCGCCGGCTCAGAGTTTCGACCAGCCGACCCATGGCCAAAGCCTGATCATAATTTCCGTGCTGGTACTCAATGAAGACCAAACGGATCCAAACCTGAACCAATAGCCGGTCATCGTGCGCTTTGGCCGCCAAGCGCGCCGCCTGGGTCAGACTGGATTTGGCCCCGATGGTATCGTCCGCCTCGGCTTGCAGAGAACCGCGCAAGTGCAGAGCTTCTGCCTGCAAGGGCAGATAGTCCAGAGACTGGGCCTGTTCGGCTACTTCCGCGGCCACCGCTTCTCCTTGGCGGTACTTACCCGCCGCGTGCAGGGCCTGGACTCGTCCCAGCTTCTTACGCTGCTCGAAAATGGCTTGGCGCACACCGACATCTTCCGGCAGCGGAAACACAGCCGACAGCGCTTCGCGGTTGGCACAGTGGGATAGCTTGGTCAGGTTGAGGGCTGCGGCTATCGCTTTGTCCAGGATATCGCTGTCGGTCTCCTCGGCAAACAAACGAGCCAGGGCGCCCATCTCGGCAAGGCGCCGGTCCAAACAGCTCATGCGTAAATCGAGCAGGCGTTCGGATTGTTCGCCTTGCAGGCGAGTGGCCGCGCAGGCTTCGGTGCGCATGGCTACCCAGGATTGGGCATAGTGATCCAAGGCTAAACGCACCCGCCGGTAGGTATCACCGGCATAGGAGCGACCGGTGGCTAAAAACTTGGCTTCGACCTTCTGACCGATGGCTTGGTCCCAGACTCCGGCCAGCTTCGATTCCGCGCCTCGGCACAGCTGCTGCTTCTGCGCTTGTAGAAGATAGGCCCCGCCAAAGGCCAGACCCGCTAGCAAAACCACGGCGGCGATGGCCAGACCGCGCCGACGCTTTGCGCGAGGGTCGCGGGCCAAGTCGGCCAGCAAGCTCGCCATCGAGGGATAACGCGCCTGCTTGGTCAAAGACAGGCCCCGCATCACGATCCGCCGGTAATGTGCCGGCACTTTGGCTGAGGACGGCGGTGTCTCCATTTCGCCGGTCAGCACCCGGGTCTTCAACTCGCCGTACTTCTTGGCTCGCCAGGGCCGTTGCCCATACAAGAGCTCGTACAAGGTCACGCAAAAACTGAACTGATCGGTTTGCTCGTCGGTGGCCTCGCCTCGGTACTGCGCGGGGGCCATGTAGCCCGGGGTACCAACAATGGCCCCGGCTAGGGTCATGGGGGTGTCTAGGAAACTGCCCCCCGAGGTCAACTCCTTGCTGATAGTCGGCTCGGCGCTATGCTCGGCCGCGGGTTTTACTCTTGCGCTCTCTTCGCTCACCGCCGCCCGGGCCAGGCCGAAGTCTAGGACCCGAACCCGGCCGTCCTTGCCCACGATGATATTGTCG
>JAUVBB010000310.1 GCA_030591445.1 Deltaproteobacteria bacterium
AGCCCGCGTATTTTGACCGGCACGGGCTCGGACTCAAAGCCAACCTGTTTTGCCCGGGATATGGATTGGTCAAAGTCTGCTTGGGAAACATGTCCACTAGGCTCTACCATCAGCATCTTGCCGCCCGGTCTGAGAGACTGGAAAATATTTTCAAAAAAAGTGGCCTGGTCGGGCAGTTCGTGCACCAGGTGGATAGCGACCGCAAAGTCCACCTGCCCGGCGAGATCCTCCACACCCAATCCTTCGCTACCCGTCCGTCGCATCTCTATCCGTTCGAGCAAACCGGCCTTGCGGGCCCGACGCTCCAACACGGTCAGCATCTTAGCCTGAAGCTCGACCACCACCACCCGGCCGTCGGCGCCCACCATCCGCGCCAAGGGCAGAGTAAAATAGCCCATGGCACAGCCGGGTTCCAGCACGGTCATGCCCTCCCGCACAAAGGGCCCCAGCATCTTGACCGGATTCTCCAACAACTTCCGCAAAGGACTCAAGAGCAAATAAGCTACCCAAGGTGGACAAACATGTTCCGCCACGACTCGCCTCCGTCTTCGAAAACCGATATGATTTACTATACCTATCGCGATCATTTTCGGAAATAAAACCCTCTACCGATTTTCTTTAGAATGAATAGCCCACGCCAAGACCGAGGTGGGGACCAATGGTTTCGGTGACGGACAGTGAATTGTGGCACAGCTTGTTGTACCTGCGATCGAGGCGACCGAACAATGTGAAACCCACCCCAGACATAGATCCTTGCTTGGCGTGGTAGACCAGACCCAGTTCCGCCCCGTAGAGAGTCATGTAACTCGCGCAGCTTGGACCATAGACGACATCGACATTGTGGTTGGAAATGGCTCCGTTGCCCTGCAGGTAGACACCTGAAATATTCTTCGTTTTGTACAGATACAGGCGAAGGCCGGCCTGCAAGCCGACACCGCTTCCCAGGAAAATTTCCTCCTGGGTCGGGATCCCAAAAGAGGTCACCCAGGTCTCACCCTGTATGGACAAATGAGCTTGCAGTTCAGCGACAACCGCAACATTCCATTTCAGGTAACGAGCATACTCCAAGGAGAAGGTAGGCAGATCGGTACTCAATCTGAGTTTAAAGTAGGCTGTGTTCCTATTTTGCCGCACCTCATCGCCGGCCGCGACCATTGAGAAAACCAGTAACAAGAACATTACCAAATACGAGACGCGACAGAGTCTCGACAACTCATTGTTCATGGCAACCTCCCCAAATCTATCTCAGTCATCAATTCACTCGAGCTATCTTGCTCGACACTGACATGTTCCGGACCCAATCACAATGCGTGAAACTGCGCACCTCTCTTGATCGAGCAACTTGACCCAGACTATGGGACATGTCACAAATAAATAGTTCACATTTTCTATTTCAAGCAATCTAGGGCGGAGGTGCTGTGATGGTAGCGCGCTGCTTGGTTCTGTTCTTGTTGGCCGGCTGTAGTCAGGAGTCTTCGTCTCCGCCAGGGCAAAGCAAACAAAGCGCCCCGCCACCAACTGTCGAGCGCAAAGCCACTCCTGCGCTGGCGCCGCGCAACACGCCCGCTTGTACCACCGTGGTGGCCGCTCCTTTGGACTTTGGTCAAGGCGATACCTCCTGGGTCGGGGTAGCCATCGCCGAAGACATCAACCGGCGTCTTTTTGCCCGCAAGAACCTAAGCAGCTATACCAGCCGGCAAGTGGCGGCGGCCATGCGTGAAGCGCGGGTGCTTACGGCTGATCTGCGCGCCCCGGCGGCGGTGCAGGAGCTCGGTCGTCATCTGGGGGCCTGCTTTCTGCTGGTGGGACAGGGCAGCATCGATGCCCAGAAAATTCGCGGAACCGCCCTGGTTATCGAAGTGGCCGACGGCAAGACCCGGGCCAGCGTGAAACTCGACGCGCCCCTGGCCGATCTGGCTAAAGTCGAAGATCTCATTGCCGAGCAACTGGCCTCGGTGATCGGTGGCCCACTCAGCCGCGGGCCGAAAGACCCGTCGGCAACAACGTCCATCGAAGTCATCGCCGATACCACCCGGGCATTGATGCTCTTGCGTGGACAGTCCCTGTCGCCCCGCGCGGCCAATCCCGCGGCCTTTTTGGCTATCTCGACCAAACATCAAGAGCAGGCCAAAAAATTGGCCAGCGCCGCGGTGAAAAAAGACCCAAAATACGCCGATGCCTGGGCAGTCCTGGGTCTGGCCGATGCCGTCGGCGGCAACACCCGCCTGGCCTGGAAGCGGTTCAGGCGGGCCACCATCCTGCTGCCCAGCGGCCGATCCTTGACCATCTTGGCCCAGTGCTTTACCCACATGCGCGAGGGCCGTTTTCTCGCCGCCGAGAAATTCCTTCGAGCCACCGTCACCGCCCACCCCGGATTCCTGCATGCGCGCGGCACCCTGGCCGAGCTGATGATTCATTTTGGCCGCCTGCCCGAGGCCCGCGACGTCCTTAGCAAATACCTAAAACGCGCGCCCAACCAACCCTGGGTCCTGGCCAAGATCGCCCGCATTGACGCCATGCAGGGCAAGACGGATCTGGCGCTGGCCGGGACCCTAAAAGCTGTGTCCCTGGTACCCAAGTCCAGCTATCTGCTTACCGAGCTTGCCAGCCGACAGATCGACGCCAATGACCTGAAAGCCGCGCATCAGACCCTACAGCAGGTCTTGCAAATCGCCCCCGAGCAAGTCCGCGCCCTGGTGCGACTTGGCTATGTGCAGCTACGCCGCGGTGCCGATAAGGCCGCCATTGAAACCTGCCAAAAGGCCATCGGCCTGGCCACCAAATCCAGACACCGCCGCGAACGCGCCTATGCCCACCTCAATCTGGCCCGCGCCTTCGGGCACCTGAAGCAGGTCGACCAGGCTCTCGAACACCTCGAAAACGCCGTCGGCGAACCAGGCATCTCCCTCGACCAAATCGAACGCGACCCGCTGCTAGAAAACCTGCGCAAAGACCCCCGCTACCAAATCCTGGTCCAACCCGCCCCCTCCGCCGGAACCTTCACCATCGATTAAACGACCATCGCGGCAAGTGCCATTGCCGACTCGCTTACCCCTTTGTCATCTGCGCGTTGATTTACCCAGTTATGCCACTGGTCGGATATTGACGAACAAACTCCTCCTGCTCGGCGGTCTCGATCGCGTTGGGAGAGCGCGCCCGCCGCACCTCGGCCATCGCTTCTTCCGCGGCCATCCCCCGGGATTTCAGCAACGCTGCCGCCGCCATCCCCGAGCGGCCCAGCCCGCCGACACAGTGTATCAGCACACCCTCGCCGGCGGAGAGACCGGTCTCCATCCACGCGATCGCTTCTTGCATATCTTTTATGCCCGAGGCCTTCTGATCGGGGATCGGCATGTGGCGCACGGCGATGCCGTGCTCCCGGTATACGTTTAACAGATCGCCAACCCCGTAGAGCTCGAGTTCTTGCCTAGATACCAAACAGAGAATACGCCCGACACCCTGCCCTTCGATCACCGCCAGGTCCTGGGCAATAGAACGGCCGTGGTCCCGGCGGCCAGGAAGCAGAGTAAGCGCCACCCGGCCTGGTGGGGTCAACTTCCGCGCAAGCCAATCGAGCCGAAGCTCGGTGGACCGCGGTGCCTTGTTACCCATCACAGCCTAGACCCGCACAGATAAGATTTTTACCACCAACAACAAACCCATTATCTGCAAACGTCGAACACTCATGTTTCTCCCTTATGTACGATTGAACGAGGAAGTCGAGACCTCAGGTCGATGCCTGGGTGTAACTGATCACCAGGCCGGCTTGATGACAAACTGGCTTATCGGCTTTTTCTCTAGCAGTGCGAAGTTCTGATCCAGGTATTGAAGCTCGATAAAGGAGTTCTCGCTCGGGTATAATCCATCAGTGGAGAACAAGTGCAGTCCGTACAAACTACCCATGGGATTGGGCAATGCGATGATGATGCTGGTGCCCCAGTCGTGGTGGGCCATGGACTGGGCAAGATGGAAATGATCGGAAATGTCTCTTTGTTCTTGACCGCTGACAAATAACGCGCGTCGAATCACCGCCAAACTCACCTTGCAGAAATATCCAAAAGGGCAATACCGGCAGGTTTCCAGTTTTAGCTGGTCGCCGCCCTGCATGTCCATCTCAAACACCTGGCATTTGCCGGAGGCGAGGCCGCAGGAGGTAAAGTACCTTTCGTCAAGACCGGGCCCCCGAGCTACCTGCAAATCGTAATCACTGCGATTATCCAGCATGGCGGCATCTAGCACGAGCAAAGGTTCCAGCGCCTGGCCGTCCTTGACTTCGAAGTACACGTCGAAGGTCAGGATAAAAGTTTCCCCTCCGGCCAAAAAGCTTTGGCTAAACTCATAGAAGTGATAGCCGTCGCTATCACTGCTCTCGGCCCGGTGGACAAACTTGCCGGTGCCTTGGGCAAGGGCCACTTCAGCATCCTGACCCATTTCCAGTTTTTCAACCAAATCCACTTCGATGCTGGTCTGATCACGGGGGAGCCGGATCAGGCCGGGACGAAAGCTAATCCGAGCCTTGGCCCGCAGGGCTTCGCCCAGATCAAGCGGTCGCACATAATTCTGGCTGCAGGCCGACAAACCATCCGCAATCAGAATGCCAAAATCGTCTTCCAGGTTATGATCCCCGCCCTGGCTGTCAGCGCCATCCTGCCCGCTGCCATCGGACCCATCCCCTCCCTCGTCACCGCTTCCATCTTCTTTTCCATCCACTGCGCCATCCGCCGCCTCCGTGGAACCATTGCATGCGCCACCGCCCAGGCAAAACACAGCAAAGATCATGATTCCCCAACCTGATAAGTTCGTTTTCATCTTGTCTCCCGTTTTCATTCGCCTGGAAACGGCACCATTCTTGTTAAATACACAGCAGATCTATCACAGCTGCGCTGAACTCGAAACAGCGCACCAAAGAGGCGGGCGCGAAATCAAGGAAATCAAGGAGGAAATCAAGAGGAAATCAAGGGACGGAGGATCGTCAACCCCTTGTAAAATTGTCACTTAGGCCTCCTCCGTCCCCAGTTCCCCAGTTCTTCCGGTTCTCTCCGTCCCCGGTTCTCTCCCCGGTTCTCCCAGCAATCCGCAAACGTTGGCGTAATGGCCTTGGTGATGCTGCTAATCCTCGCCCGTAAGCGGCACCCCTTCCAGGCGTAGCAGTTTCTTCTTAATGGATAGGCCGCCGCCAAAACCGGTCAGGGAGCCATCGCTGCCGATGACCCGGTGGCAAGGCACAACAATTGGTAGCGGGTTCTTACCATTGGCGCCCCCAACCGCCCGCACGGCCTTGGGATTGCCGATTACGCGGGCAATATCACCGTAGCTACGCATCTCTCCGTAGGGGATCTCACTGAGAGCCGCCCAGACCGACTTTTGAAAGTCGGTACCTTCGGCGGCCAAAGGCAGATCGAAGACCCGGCGCTGGCCGGCAAAATACTCGCGCAACTGACGGGCGCAGGCTTTGAGTACCGGGTCCGAGCGCTGTTCATCCTTGCCGGCATCGCCGTGGTGATTGGGGAAATCCACTTGGGTCAGGTGCTTGCCGTCGGACACCAGGCGTAGCGTACCGATGGGAGTATCGAGAAATTGGTAGTTCATGGGCACGTGTCCTTCCCTACTTGAGCCAGGTTTCGATGTCGCTGAGCGTTTTTTCGTATTTGGGGCCGGCTTGGCTTAAGGCGTCTTGTGCCTGCTTGACCAGCTTGCGGGCTCGGCTCCGATCCAGCTTGGTCTGCCAGAGTGCCTTGGCCAGGTGGAGGCGGCGAATCGCTATGCTTGCCGGCGCGCTGTGGGCCTTGATGTGATTGTGCAAAGCTCGTTCGAAAGCAGCCACCGCCTTGGCCGGCTGTTGGAGTGCCAGATAAGTTTCGCCGAGTTGATCGAGTGTCTCGGTGGCCTCGGTATGATCGGGTCCCAGGGCATCTTGGTAAAGCGTGAGGGACTCGTTCAGATAGGGCAGAGCACGGGCATAGTTCTTCTGGATCGAAAAAGTCAGGCCAATATTGCCAAGGATCGATGCCCTTTCTGTTCGGTAGTCGCCTTGGGCGGCCGTCATCACCTTCACCGCCCGCTGAAAGTAAGGAAGGGCCTGATCGAAACGAGCTTCCAGCGCAAAGCTTTGCCCGAGATTGGAGAGCGCTCGGGCCACGGCCGGATGATTGGAACCCAGGGCATTCTCCAAAATTTTCAGTGCTTGTTGGCGATACTGCAGCGCCAGGTCGGGTTCCCCCAGGCCCAGGAGGGAGATCGACAAGTTGTTTAAAATTTGCGCGATGGTGGGATGACCCGCGCCGAGAACTTTTCCATATATCGCCAGACTTCGTTGGTAGTACTCCTTGGCCTGTTGGTACTCACCTGTTTCTGCCAGCAAGATGCCCAGGTTGTTGAGACTTGCCGCGACGTCTGGATGTTCGGGACCCAAGGCTTTTTCGTGCAGCGCCAGGGAGCTACGAGCATGCGTGAGGGCATTAGCCAAATCTCTCCGGGTCCAGTATATCGCGAACAAACTGCGCTGGAGGGAGCCGCCTATTTCCGCGCCCTCATCCCCACCGAGGCTATCAATGACGGCTTGGGCGCGAATGGTTAGCTCTGCCGCCGCCGCGTACTTAGCCTGGCGGGCACCGACAATCCGTACCAACTGCGCCAGACTCTTGGCGCGGACTTCGGTATACCCGGCTGCGTCCGCATTGAGCTCGGCGGACCGCCAGCTGGCCCCGGCTTCTTGGTAAAGTCCGAGGCTGCCCTGGATGAGACCGAGTTCAAAAAGAGCCTCGGCGGAGACGGGGCGGTAGCCTACGGTCTGGGCTTCGGCGACAGCCTGGGTGGCTAGCTCCTGGGCCGCTTTGAACTTGGCTACATTTTGCAGCGCCCGGACGGTAAGCAGCTTGCTGCGGATATCCTCGACCTGCCGGCGGGCCACCGGGTCGTCAGGGGGCGGGATTCTGGCCGAGAGAGCTATGGTGTCGGCACATACTGAGAGTGGGGAAAGACCGGCCGCGGCCGATACCGCCCGGGTCACCAAATCGGCATCCAGCTGGTGGGAGAGAACCTCGGCCAGGGCGCGAAGCTCTTGCAGCTTGCCATTGAGACAGCCGATGCGCAAATCGAGCAGGGCTTCGGATTGTTCGCCGGCCACATGGGTGGTTTCACAAGCCTCGGTGCGCATCGCTACCCATTTAGCGGCCCGGGCATCGAGGAGCTTTGCGAACTGCTCGTAAGCGTCGGGTGCATACGCAAGCCCGCTGGCCATGAATGCTTCTTTTACCCGCATCCGCGCCGGCGCGTCCCACACGCCCAGCAGCCGGGCTTCGGCGCCTTGGCAAAAGCGAACGCCCTGGGTCATGCCGTACCAAACCCCCGCGCTAAGCGCGCCCAGGAAGAGAACCACCACCGCGGTGGACCAGAGCAGACGTCGTCGTCGCCGCCGTGCCTCCCGGGCGGCGGCATTGGGATCGGTGGCCAGAACTTTGAGCAGGTCTGCCATGTTGGCAAAGCGATCGTCGCAACTGGGCTGGAGGCCGCGCAGCAGGATTTCTTTGAGCCAAACCGGGATTTGACTGGCCTGGCTGGGCCACTTGATGCGGCGCTCGGAAATATTGCGGGCGATGCGGGACAGGCTGCTGCCCGAAAACGGGAGCCGCCCGTAGAGAGCTTCAAACAAAACGATGCAGAAACTGAACTGATCACTGCGGGCGTCGAGGCCCCAGCTATGCAATTGCTCGGGAGACATATAGCCGGGAGTGCCAATGACCGCGCCCACCTTGGTGAGCGAGGAGGTCAGCTGAACGCTGTTGGTTTCTCCGTCTCGGCTGGGCTGTGACTCGGTACTGGGTTCGCCAGATCCCGGGGGCACAAGATCCGGGTCCGGGGTTTCAGACCCGGCCCGCTCTTGCTGATTTCCGGCCAGCCGGGCCAACCCAAAGTCTAGCACCCGCACCCGCCCATCCTTACCGACGATCATATTGCCAGGTTTGAAGTCTCGATGGATGAGACCGGCTTGGTGGGCCGCCAACAGCCCCTTGCCGGCCGCCACCATCACCGAGAGAATCTCCTGGAGGTCCGGCTTTTTTTCCGCCAGCCAGTGGCTGAAAGTCAGCCCGTCGACCAGTTCCATGGCGATGAAGACAGAATTTTCGTGGGTGCCGACATCATGCACGGTGACCACATTGGGATGGGAGAGTTGTCCCAGAGCCTGGGCCTCTCGAAGCAAACGCGCTCGATTTCTGCTCACTTTGCCAGGATCAGTGTGAACCGCCTCGGCCGGCAGGGAAAGCATCTTGAGCGCCACCAGGCGGCTCAGCTCCGGATCAAAGGCCCGATAGACAACCCCCATGCCCCCCATGCCGATCTTCTCGACAATCACGTAGCGCCCCACGCAGGCGCCCCGCTCCAGGATCTCCAAGGTGCCCTCAGTGGCCGGGCCCGAATCCTCATCAGCGATAGTATTTTCCAAAACAGATCAAACGTACATTTGTACCTATGGCGAGTCAAGACCGAGGGTAGGATAATCGTTGCTGAAAATCCCCCAATTGATAAGATTGTTCTATTGACCAAGAACAAAACTGAAATCGAGACGGACTCGGATCTCCAAACGCAACCTGACTTTCAGGAAGACGGGGAGGGAAGGTTTGAGCGCGGCACCAGTGTAGGTCGCTATGTGATCATCGATTTTATCGATGAAGGCGGTATGGGGGCTGTTTATCAGGCTTTTGATCCCGAACTGAATCGTCCGGTGGCTTTGAAATTGCTTTCGCTTCGCCAGAGCCAATCGAAGGATCCCGCCCGGCGCGAGACCAGCAAGAACCGCATGTGGAGAGAGGCGCAGGCTTTGGCGCAACTTACCCATCCCAATGTGGTTACGGTATACGACGTCGGTGAATTTCAAGAATCGATTTTTATCGCCATGGAGTTTGTCGAAGGCCAAACCCTGAGTGAATGGCGCAAGACCA
>JAUVBB010000514.1 GCA_030591445.1 Deltaproteobacteria bacterium
AATCTTGATGGCGGAGGCCTGCAAGATACTGGGAAGGCCACTGGTCATTATCCTGGATCAGTTCGAGGAGTTCTTCCTGAAGTTTCCGAAGAGGGTCCGCAAAGACTTCGTGGATGAGATTAGTCGGCTGGTCAAGAATTCGGAACTTCATGTTCGATTTGTGTTGTCCATGAGGGATGACTTCCTGTCGCGACTCTCGGAGTTCAAGCAGCGAATTCCGGACATCATGCACCATGAATATCGCATGGGCGGACTGACGGTGGAGGGCATGGAGACCGCCATCGAAGAACCCGCACGCATGGCGGGGATAAGCTATGAAAAAGGCTTGGTGTCCCAACTGCTTATCGACCTGGGCTCGGTTGGTTCCGAGCCGCCGCAGCTCCAGATTCTTTGCGATAGCTTATACGACGCTTTGGCGCCCGGCGATAAAGAGATCACGGCCCGCTTGTACGATAGCTTGGGCGGAGCCAAAGGAATCTTGGGTGGCTACCTCGATCGCTTCATCAGCAAGCAGAGTGCCGATGGGCGCGAAATGGGCAAAAATGTTCTCAAGGCGCTGGTCACATCGGCCGGCACCAAGGGCGTTGCCAGTGCCGAAATGATTGCGCGCGATACGAATTTGAAAGAGAGGGAAGTCCGCTCGACCCTGAATCAATTTATCGACGGTCGCCTGGTGCGCAGGCTGCTTTCGGATGACGACGAGGAGAGCTTCGAGCTCAGTCATGAATACCTGATCGATGAAATCAGCAAGTGGATCGGGGAAAGAGATCGCTTGGTGAAGCAGGCCCGCGAGCTTTTGACCCAGGAGATGGTCAACTACCACAAGTTCGGTTTGCTCATGACCCCGAACCGAGTTGCCATCATCATGGCCCACCAGGATATTCTGCCGCTCAACCCCGAAGAAAAGGCACTTGTAAACAAAAGCCTGCGCAGCCACCGTCGTAAGCGGCGCTGGGCCATCAGCGCCGTATCGATAACCTTTCTCATCGGCGTACTAAGCACCGTTCTCATCAGCCGAAACATGAAACTAGGCCTCTGTAGCGGCGCCGATCGCCACCTGGCTGGTGTTTGGGACACCAAGGTCAAGCAAGCCATCCAGAACTCCTTTCAAGCAACCAAAGCCCCCCATGCCCAAGGTTTCTACACCCGCATAGAGCAGCACCTGGACACTTACACCGACCACTGGGTCAAATCCCGCACCACCACCTGCCAAGCCACCCAAGTCCACGGCGAGCAAAGCGAAAGCCTGCTCAACGTGCGCATGCAATGCTTTGACCGCAAACTGGAAGAACTCAGTGCCCTAACCCGCCGACTGAGCCAGCCCATCGATCAAGACATCATGCACCAGGCGGTCGTAAGCGTAAGCAAGCTCGACTCACACCAACGCTGCGCCAAAGTCGAACTAAACCCAGCCGCCACCCTCCCCCAAGATCCACTCCTGCTGAAAAAAATAAAATCAACCGAGAAACGTCTTGCCGAAGCAAAGGCCAGCTATGATCTGGGCCAGTACCAAGAAGGAATCGAACTGGCCCGCCAAGTAGTAAAGGAAAGCCACGAAACAAATTACCCCCCACTCCAGGCCCGGGCACTAAGATGTCTAGGCGATTTTCAAGTTGGGCTGACCAACCTGAAGTCAGCCCGAGACACGATCTTTGCAACCGTACTTGCATCGGCAACGGCCGGCGACCGGCAACTGGAAGCCATGGCCATGCTTGACCTGGCGAACGTAAATCGCATGCAGGGTAAACTGGCCGAGGCCAAAGACATTGCGCTCCTGAGCGAGCCCGCGATTCTTCGCACCGACAGCAATCTTGAGCTACAGATCTTAAAGCTCTCGGCCCTGGGTAAAATTGAGATTTCACAGGGCAATTTCGCACCCGCGAAAAAATACTTCGAGCGCGCCCTGGTCAAGTCCACCAAAGCCTATGGGCATGATCACCTCATGACCGCGAATCTGCTACACAATCTGGGCTCAATTCTGGTAGTAGCCAAGGAAATGGACGAAGCCCTCGGATATTTACAGCAGTCGCTATCGATCACGGAAAAAATTCTTGGCACCGGCCATCCCAGAACTGCAACAAGTTATTACATGCTGGGAAACCTCTTTCAGGAACGGGGTGATTTCCGAGCCGCGGAACCGTATTTTTCCAAATTGCTAAAAGAATTCGAAGGCAGCTTGGGCCTGGAGCATGACCTGATCTGGAGCTCCTATCAAGCGCTGGGCGTGATTGCCACCTACCAGGCACGGTACGATCAGGCGCTTGCCTACCTTGAGAAAGCCTATACAATCGGCAGCAAGATTCGGGGCAAGAAACACCCGGATGTTGCGAAATCACTTATACAAATAGGCGTCGTGTCTTTGGCGCAAGGAAAGCGGCAGAAGGCTCGTCGATATTTCTTGACTGCGCTTGTCAATATCGAAAAAGACCTGGGACCCGATCACTACGACCTCGCGGAGGCACTCCTGGCCATTGGAAACCTATACCTACGGACCAGGGACTACGATCAGGCCAGGAATGTCCTGGAGCGCTCACTTGCTATTTATGAAAAATCCATGGGACCGCAAGCCCCAGATCTGGTCAATCCGCTGGTTTTGCTGGGCCGACTTGACCGTATGCAGGGGAAACAGGAAATGGCATGGAAAAAAATCGAAAGGGCGTTATTCATTTGCAAGGAGAAGAGTTGCCTACCTGAATTTCGTGCACGCGCTTATTTTGAACTGGCCAGACTCCTGCACAATCGACCAGGGAAAAATCAGGACTCACTCAACTGGGCCAAACAATCACATGACATTATGGTATCCATCCCCTGCTTGAAAAATGAACTGAAGCAGGTAGATTCATTTCTCGGAAAACTACAGGTCCCATGATTGTTCACGCGGAGGCGGGCGAGGGAAGGCAAGAGTTTCTGTCTGGCAGCAAGCCAGTGAAAACTGGCCCATTCCGGACAGAGTATTGATTGTTACCTGAATGTATAGATTATCATGGCTCTTGTGATGTCGTCTTCGTCTGGGAGGGTTGGATCGTAGGCTGCCGGTCCGATGTTAGTATTACCAGGTTCGTCTTCCGGGTTGTTCAGGAAGTCGAGGTGAGCTTCGGTTAGGTTGATCGTGCCGCTTGTGTATTCACTGTTACTTGTCGATAAAACACCGGGAAGATACCATTGACAATAATCTAGCCGATCCCGCGTGTAATCAACTTCTGAGCCAAGTACATCCTCAGTGCTAGGTTCATCTCCTAGGCTTGGTACATCTCTAATGCTAGGTTCATCTCCGATGTCGGGAATATCTCCGATTCCAAGTACACCGTCAGTGCCAAATACATCTTTAATGCCAAGCACATCTCCAGTGTCATACACATCTCCAGTGCCAAGGATATCTTTTTCTGTAAGACTACTTTCCCGGCACATTAATTTTAGGGACGGGCCTCCGCTGTCACCCGCAGCGGGACCACCGAAAGGCGCGCTGTATCTCAAGTAATAGGAATCGATTCCGGTAATTTCTACAAGGGTATAGCGCTTCACGCCGGAAGACAACGCCTCGAGTTCGTCAGTCTCTCCGGACGTAGGATCAATGCCGAAACCAACGACTCTGGTTATTCTGTCTGTGGGAGAGAAAAAACCTGTATTCGTAGGCAACTTAGGGAAGGTCAAGACAGGAGGAATGATAAGAAGTGGATTTACTTTCGTAGCTCTCAAGACGCCGCTGAGACTCGAAGATGTTTTTAGCTTGATGATCGCAACGTCGTAGGCATGGTTTGTTTCAGCTTTTTCGCGTATTTCGGTGCTAAAGCTTCCACTCAAATATTCTGAAGGCAGGAAGATGCTGTCTACCGCTCGTACGGGCAAAAAGCCATATTGCACAAAGTCATAGACATTGTTGCCAATAAATACTCCAATATTGTCAGGATGCTTCTGGCAGGTACCATACAAAAAATCAGACGGATCTGGATTACTGATATCCCCAACCTTAATGCATTTTTTAATTAAACAGTGTGCTGCCGTAACTACGGTATACTCGTCAATCAAGGTTCCGGTGCACATCGGAGTCACACCGATTTTACCTTCCGAAAGGTAGTGCAGGGAGACAACAGCGTCATATGGAGATGCCCATGGTGCGATCGTCCCGTTGTCGATGGCTGACTCTATTTGTCCAAAGTTCTCCTCCACGGAGCCCACGCAACCCGGCATTGTCAGCATAGCGCCCAAGATCAAGGAAACATAAAAACAGCCCCTTACCCTTTTCATCGGCAACCTCCCTTTGTTTTTGATATTTGAAAGAGTACTAGCAAAAGCAGTGCCAAAGACTCTCGGATTGTGTTTTACTGTAATTACATACTATTGCACTCAGGGCAGAATAAGACTGGGCTCGAGACCAGGTCCAGGTCGCAACCAAAAGTTTCTCTAATTCTAGTATTCCCCGCCAACTGGCTGGGTAATTTACAT
>JAUVBB010000079.1 GCA_030591445.1 Deltaproteobacteria bacterium
CCAATGTCCTGATTCCCCTGCCCGCTCGTACCGTGCCCACCGAGGCCGGCGGCTTTACCGGTGAAATGTCGTTCTTGCAAGAAGGTGACGTGACCCTTGGCCTGGCCGGAGTGAGCATTGGCGGCAACCTGGTAGATCTCAATTACCAGCGACTCATTGGCGAGATGTTTAACATGAAAATTGAGTCGCCGGCGGGGAATTTTGAAATCCCCTTGCCCTCGCAAATGGTGCTTAAGGCCGAGTTCCTGGGCATGCCCTTTGATGTTAAGACCGAGTACCAGGTAGCCGGCCAGGCCGGCGTTCGTAACGCCTGGGCTTTCGGTGGGGCGCTGGGCATTTCCACCTTGATGGGCCTGCTGCAAGGCGGCACCCTGGAAGACATGTTGATTACCTTGCTGCCCTATTTTGCCGTTTTTGATCATGCCACCCAGCCGAACGTCAAAATAAGCATGCAGCCCAAGGTGGTTGATAGCGACGATGTGGATGGCGATGGCGACACCACCGAGATGGTTGCCAATTGGGCTTCCTTCAAGGACCTCGATTTGAGCCCCAGCCAGCCCCAGACTATGACGGTGGGCCTGACTCCGCCGACGCTGCCGAAAGCAAATGATGTACAAATGACCACGGCGATCTTCTTGGTGGGTTCTTTGACCAGCCAAGGATTGACTCCTTTGGGTATTTCCGCGGCCAAGGCCGACGAAAGCGGAAAAATCGATCCCTTCATCATGCGTTTGGCGCCGGCTTACGGAGGACTAGAAAGCGGTCGTTACGCGGTGATGGTCTTGGCCTTCCCGCCCATGGTCGACAATGATCTGCCAGAGAATGTCACCATGGCCATGCAAGTGTTCGACACCTTGCCGCTAGAGTCAGTCAGCTTCGAGTCCGGTTTTGTGCCTTTCCCGACAGACGCGGTCTACGCCGAACGCAACATGAAGGCCTCGGCCATTACCGGTGCCAGCATGTACCGTGCTACCATCCGCGGAGAATCAGGCAATTGGATCGTCTACCTGGCCGACGACGCGGGCGACATAGATTTCACGCTTCCGGCCCTGCCCAGTGACGAATGGGCCGATCTAGCCACCGGCGGAGTGCAGACCTTCGATCCTATCATTCTGGATATGGACACGACCTTCGAGACCCTGATCAGCTTCACTGGTCAGGATCTTGACAACATCAACCACATGATGGTCGCAGGCACCCGGCACCAACTCTAAGTGCTCTTTGTCTATCCTGCCCTTAGGCGGCTGCCGGAGTTTGGTGGGCGCTGACCAGTAAATCCAGCCAGCGAGCAATCAATCGTTCGGTCTCGAAAGCGATGTCTTCAAAACGTGCCGATATGCAAATATAATCGGCAGCGGAATGCACGCTAACCACCTCGGCCTGGACCTGGATTTCCACTCCCAGCCCAAGTAGCACCACCTTAGCGTCGATCACCTGCCCGATTAGAAGCAATTCCTTGCTTTCATAGCTGAAGCCATTGACCCCTAGGGTACCGTGCTTCTCAACATATTTGCCGTTGCGCTGCCGAATGGCCAAGGGCACGGCAATGGTCGGTGACTCAAAAAACTTTTCAATATCCTTCTTGCTTTTCCTGTTCATGGCATACCTCACTCTACTGTTCAGAAACATGGAGTACCTTCCCTCGTTCCTGTTTATCTTGTTCTCAGACAAAGCAATTCCTGTGCCAGCGCGAATCCCCAATTGCGGCATAGGGTGAATAATTCATATATTCTGGAATCATAACAGTTGCGGCCAAGCAGAGACCCGCCAAGTGCGCCCTGCCGGCGCTAGTCGACAAACCTGACATTTCTGCCCTGGTCTATCTTTTTTCTAAGTAAATATTAGGTGATATTGATCACACAAATAGACGCCAAAGCATGGCGGGTAGAGCCCGAGCGAGGCTGCGGCTGTCGCCCTGTGAGTTCTGATGGGCTCTGAGCATACGATCGATGCGCTGACCGTTGACCCGGTCCCACAAGGGCCAGGCGTAGCGTAACTTGGTCAGCATGCCCTGGCCGGTTTGCTTGCGCCAGTTTTTTTGGTAATCAGGCAAAGCATAGCGGCTGCCGGCCAAAAAGCGGTTCATGGTCTGGCCGGCCAAGGAACCCATGGCCAAAGCCCCGGTGATAGAAGAGAAACCAAAACTGGCCAGCGCATCTCCACTCAATAGCACGTTGTCCCGGTAGGCTTGTGTCGTCGGTGCCAAAAGGCGCACCACGGCACCGCGGGCTGACAACAAGCGCCCGGCCCCCAAACGTTGGGCGCGGTCCAACAAGCGCGACTCGAGATCGTCTGGGACTTGCTTTGGGGCAGTGCCTTGTACCACGGCAGCGAAAGTTCGATCGCCCAGGGAGAAAGCCACAAAATAGTTGCGGGCGTCGTCTATTTGCAAAAGCAAGGTTTCAGGATCGAGATCCATCCGATTCCATTCCCCTTCTCTTTGAAAAACAACCGCCAGCCTATCGCGCCGAAACCGTAAGCTACGTGCCACCACACTGCCGACTCCATCCGCGCCTAACAGAATTCTGCTGCTGTACTCCTGGTCGGTTCGAACCAGCACTTCTTTGCCATCGGTATCCATGTCCCGCACGGCCGCGCCCACCTTGACCTCGGCACCCTTCTCCCGAATTCTACGTAGCAGAGCCCCTTTGATGCGGCCCTCGTTAAGCAGTACCAAATCGTGCTTCAGGTTAAAATCCGCCCGCTCCCGGATTCCGCGAACTTGCATGCGCCGAAATCGTTTACGTACCCCGCCTTCAACGAAAAGATCCAGGTCTGGCAAGTAGAGATCATCGCCCTGGACCTCGGCTTTTTCGCCAAAAGGCAGTAACAAACCGAGCGATCCTCTTTGCTTGGTCACTACCGAATCATGGCGCTCGAGCACCAGTAGGTTGCGTCCCGGCATCTTCGCCGCGGCGGCCAATCCGGCGTAACTTGCACCCACCACAATGGCATCGAAGCGCCTCATGTTTAGCACTTGCCTCAGCGCCAGCCAAAACGACGATTCAGATCTTCGCAGATGGCCTGGTGGACAACTTCCACGTTTCGGGTGCCGTCCACCGTTACAATGGCTTCATTCTTGAGCAGGGTTGATATCTTTCGGTAGGCATGAACCAGTTTTTGCTGGGTTTCGAGAACTTCATACAATTCGTCGCCGGAGCGGGTGTGCTGACGACGCGTGGCGGCAGCCTCGGCCGAGACGTCTAGAAAGTAGGTCACGTCGGGCTTGCGGGCTCTTTTATTGATTGCCTGGAGCCAAGCAAAATCTCCCAGCAGACTCTGGTAAGTATAACTGGAATGATAGTAACGATCTGAGATGATCTGCACACCGTCTTGAAGCATAGGCAGAATCTCACTGTCTAAGTGGTCCATTCGATCGGCGGCAAAAAGCAAGGCGATGGCATCGTTGTGCAGAGCGCGGGTGGTGCCATCCTGCGCTCGCACCACCGATCGACCGCTTAGTATTTGACGCAGGAGCGCCCCGGCCGGACCCTGGCTGGGTTCACAGGTTTGAGCGGCACGGTAACCGCGCTCTTTTAGCCATGCCACCAGCAGTCCAGTCTGGGTGGTCGTGCCGGCCCCGTCGATGCCTTCGATGATGACCAACTTCCCTTGTTTTTCATTTTGGATATTCATTATTTCAGTCTCTTGAGGATCTTTTGTACTCGCCTTCGATCAGCGCCGGTTGGTTTGGTTTTCATGAATCGAGTCAGATACTCTTTTGCCTTTTCGTCGTTTTCCTCATCATATTCAAGCAAGCCGAGGCGCAACTAGCTCATGGCATGATTGGGGTCAATCTGGAATACGGCCTGATAGGCTCTGCGGGCCGCGCCTAATTTATCGTCACGATCCCAGGTAGTGGCAATCAAGTACAAGGGTTCGGCATTGTTCGGCGAACTCTTGGCTGCTTTCTTGAACAGTCGTCTGGCCTTGGCCAAATGATTGCCGGTTTTCTTGTCTTTAACCCAAGCCTCGCCACCACGCACATACAAATTGGCAATGGTTTTGCTGTCCCAATTGGCTTTTTTGGCCCAACTTGCTGTGATCTCTAAAGCTCTAGCGGCATCTCGGTATTTTTTGCGCGCCAAAAGCAATCGGGCCATACCCTCCTGGGCGCGTGGCAATCGCTTTCGGCGTAAACTATCTTTGAAACTTTTTTCGGCCCTGGTGATCGAGCGAGTTCCGAGTTGGGCAAGCCCCAAGTCGGCCAGGATTTCCGCGTCTTTTTCTATTAAGCGATCGGCCTTCTGCAGGGCTCTGAGTGCCCGGAAAAATTTCGCCTGGCCCAAGTAAATCCGACCGTTGACATGGTAGGCGTGACCATCATTGGCGCCGTTTTCCATCGCCTTGTCCACGGCTTTGCGGGCCTGTTCCAGGCGATTGAGAGCAAGCAGGGCTTCGGCCATACCTACGAATGCGCCTTTTGACTTGGGGTGTTGCTCCACCACGTTGGCATAAGCCCGAATGGCGGCTTCCTGATCACCAGCCGCCAAACTCAGTTGTCCCAATAAAGACCAGGCCACACTGTCGTAGCGATTGACCCGCAAAGATTTTTTGGCCATTTGCGCGGCTTGGGTTCTCCTTCTTTTTTCCTGCGCCAACAAGGCTAGCTGGGTATACGATTGATAGGCCAGCGGATTGAGTTGCACAGATTTTTCAAAAGCCGACTGCGCGCTTCTTTTCATTCCCTTGGCCAAACGGTAGCGCCCCAATGCAAAATGGCCGCCAGCAAATGCTGGATGCTGCTTGGTTACGGCCACGGCCTGGCGATAAGCTTGCTCGTAATCGCCCAGACCCAGATGGGCCAGGACCGACAGTGCTAGCCCTTGGGGCGGTAACGGGGTTTTTTGCGACACCGCCTGCAAATCAGCCAAGGCCGCCCGGTATCGCCGCAAACCAATCAAAGTTCGCGCCCGTAAGATCAAAAACTTACTGGCCGGCACACGTTTGTCTAGCAGTTTGTTTAGCTCGTCGAGGGCGTGGTGCTCATGGCCACGCGGCAAATAGCTGGCGGCCAACACCAAGCGGATTTTGACGTTATCGGGCTCTTGTTTAATCAGTTTCCGGGCCTTGGCGGCGGCTTCATCCAGTTCGTAATACTGCAAACACAACTCGGCCAATTGGGTCTGAAAAACACCATCGTCCAACAAGCGTTCTGCCGCTGCTTTGACTTCGGTCAAAGCCTGGTTGCGGTCAAATCGGCCAAAGGCCAATTTGGCCAACTGGAAATGGGCTTCGGCCAAGCGCTCATCGGTGACGTCTGGCAATTCGATAATTTTTTCTAAATCGGCTTTGGCTTGCGGAAGCTCTAGCCCGTCTTCTGCCCTCAATTGGGAGAGCAATAGCAGTGACTTTACATGAATACCGTTCAACTCCAGGGCCTTACGAAGCTGAGAACGTGCTTTTTTGCGTTGGCCAAGTTTTTGCTTCACCAAGGCCGAAGCATACAGGGTTCTGAGTTGGCTCGCCTCAAGCCCCAAGCTCTTATCCAGCATCTTCTGGGCCAAGGCGTAGTTTCCCTTTTGACTCGCCAACTCACCCGCCAGTGCCAATAATCCGGGTCTTTTGGCCCCTTTTTGCACCAAACCGGCTAACTCTGTTTCTAAATTTTCATCGGCACCGAGATGAAAGCGGGTCCATAAAACAGTCTTTTGCTGCTCTGGCCCCAGAACGGCCGCGGCCATCAGCGACCGCGCATTTTCTTTAAGATCCAAATTGGGGCCGTACTCATCACTGAGTCGGGCACTGGTCATGGCCAGCAGAGCGAAGCCTTGCGGATGCTGCGGATCCAGACGCATCACCTCGTCTAAAGCGTGGCGGGCATCGTTGTAACCAGGCAGCGTATCTACCGCAATCGAGGCCTGGGCCTGGGCGAGAAAGTTGTCAATCTTGTCAGAGCGGAGGTATTGAAAAGCAAAGAACCCACCCAATCCCAGGCCCAATACCAAAAAAGACACCAAGACCAGAATGATCTTTCGATAGCTGAAAGATTCGGGGCCTACTTCCAACTCTGGCTGGGACGGCGCCTGAGACGCGGCCGCGCCCCGCACCATGGTGGGCGGATGCTCTATGGCCGCGGCCTTGCGTTGTTCGTCGGTAAAGACGGTAGGCGGCTCACCAGCGCTTTGGGCAAGTACCTGGGCTCGCCGATTTGCCCAGGGCTGCCCGCCCCGTTGTCCGGAGTCGAATTGGGTGGGGGGCTCAGCCGGTGATTGCACGGCCTGTTCTACTGCTTCGTCAATCGCGGCTCGCAAACCTGCCGAGGAATCGAGAATGGTCTCTTGACTGGCCTTCTCGTTTTCGGCAAAGGGGTCTTCGGCGGCCGCCACTGCCGGGGCCTCATCTTGCTCATCGTCATCAGGCAAGGGCACTTCTTCTGTCTTCGCCTGCCACTCAGCTTCGGGTTCCTTCGGCTCTTGCTCCCTGTTGAGCGGGTTGTCCGAATAAAGAGTGGGCGGTTCGTCGGTGCCATCTTCGCTAAGACTTTGCAGCTCACCGCTATCGGCGCCCTCGTCAGGTTCTAGTTCCGCCGATTCCGTCTCCCATTCCGGTCTTTCAATTTCATCGGTGGGAACATGCTGGATATCGTCTACCGACTCATCCGCTGCCGGCATGCTAAGCCCGAGCAAATTGGCCAACGGCTGCAATTGCTCGTCGCCCCCATACAAATCCATGCCTTTCTGATAGTATATTTGCGCGGCCTCGGGATGCCCATGATTGGCCAAAAAAAGACCAACATCTACCAAGGTCTCTATTTTGTTCATCCGCAGCGTGCAGGCTCGTTCGAAGGCCTTCAGGCCGTCCTCTGTTTTCGCTAAACCGATCAGGGCCTTGCCGTAAATCAGATGACCTTCTGCCTTCGATGGATGATAACCGAGACCCCGCTCGCAGGATTTCACCGCTTCGTCGAATCGCTCTTGCTTGACGAGTTCGGTGCAAAACTCAATAAATCTTTCAGAGCCGGGATTTTTCCCCAGGTGATCTTCCAACTCTTCCAGCGAACTCGACTCGCGGGATTCAGGCATGCTTATCTCCCGCCGACATGGTTTTTTGTGCCAGCTTTTGGCTATGAAAATCAATGAATAGTCAAACAGAACTGGGGGGCATTGTCAATTCGTCTCCGGCCCAAAACCAACGATTTGGAATGGAGACCAGGAAGGAAAAAACAGAACAGGCCTCAGGGTGTTGTTTCCCTGAAGCCTGTTCAATTTATCGATTGCAGGGGTATCCAGAAACTTCCCGAATTATCCTCCGCGCGAGACCACGCCACCTGCCCGACACCAATCACACCCATTCACCCAGCCCCAACCTTTTCCCATTTCTCGCGTGGGGAACCTAATAACCCTTTTTGCTTTTGCTGGGACTCCACCTCCAAATCCCCTGCAATTTTCTATTTACCTCACCAACTGGCCAGAAAAGTACAGCTATGGCCCGGTTTCACTCCACATTTTGTCTCACGCACCATCAATCCCTTAGGCTTACCAGCCGCTTTGAGCAACCCGGCCAAGTAACCGGCCATGTATCTGCAGTCTTTCCCTTTGCCCTTACAAGCCAGGCAGAAGCAATCTTTCACATCGAACAAGACGTGGGCATTCGACTCCTCCAACACATGCGCTTGGCCCAGTTTGTTCTGATGACAACAATAAAGAATGTCGGTCAGTGTCCCTACGCTCTGATTACGCCCTTCGCGCTCACCCTTGCTGTACATCTCCAAGGTCGCCGATCTAGTTTTTTTCTTCACCAGAGTTGTCGGACTTAGCGTTTGAGTGGTAAGCGTCACATTCCTACTGATGGAGTTTGGCAACAGACGGGCACCCACAGCATACTCTGTTCTTGGTAACGAAAAATGCCCTGATTCCCTGCTGGCCATGGCCCCTCCACGGTTCACAATGGTTCTAGCAAGTTCCATACCATGTTAAGATATATTGCAGCGCACCCAGAAGCCCTTGTGATTACTCAGTCAATTTCAATTACAAGTCCAGCACAATTCTAAATTTCCCGACCTTTTATGGCAATTATACCCGAACAACTCTAAAGCGATCCGAAGATTTTCTTCACATTTGCAAGGCAAATCATGGACTAGCACTGAATTTACTTCATAATTACCAAAAATTCAGAGACCCAAGAATCTCCCGGCCATCGCGGCATAATTACCACGTATAATTATATCGAGACAATTTTTGCCCTCCTCGGGTCTACCAGGTGGCATTAACGGCGTTTTCATTGCCCAAATGGAGGTTATTCCATTGAAATACTTAAGTTTTTACATCGCACTCTCTCTGTCCCTAAGCGCCTGTCAGTCCTATTTCTTCGAAGAACTGCCGCCATCGGTCATAAAAGAGATACGGGTGGTCACTCGCATAACGATTGTGAGTAAGGTTGACGTGCTCTTCGTCATTGATAATTCAGGTTCAATGGCCGGTGAACAACGGCAACTGGCTCGTTCTTTCAGCGAACTGGCCGCTGGTTTAGAGCTAGCCTTTGGGGACCAATATCGAATCGCGGTAGTAACCTCCGGAATGCTCTCCGAGCCCAATTGCCCATTGTGCAGCCAGCAGCCTTCCTCTTGCATCAACGATTCCGGTGAAAGCGGTGTTCTTCAGGACCTCCTGGGCAAAAACGAAGGCAGCGATGACAGGCCCCAATATGTTTTCGAATCGGACCCCAGTTGCCAAATCGTCACCAGCAGCAACCCAGAATGCGCTTATGACCCAATCGAGAAGAAGGGCACTCTGCTGGTAGGGGCCAATGGTTGCGGCTACGAACGCGGACTCGCCTCCATGCGAGCAGCCTTGTCTCATCAAAACTCAGCCTCCTTTCTGCGCGAAGAGGCCGTGCTCGCCGTTTTTGTCATATCCGATGAGGAAGATTGTGGAGAAGTCGGTGATGTCTCCGAAGGTTTGGCAGGAATTGCCGGAAATGTATGTTATTTTGCATCTAAGGGAGTTGGTCCTGAAGACACGACCAACGACCCCCTTGGGCTACCATATCGGCTTACTCCAGTTGAAGATTACTACAACTTCCTTCTTGACCTAAAAGACAACCGGGTGGGTATGGTTAAATTTGCCGCCATCGTAGGAGTAAAAGATGTAACGTCCCTCTCTTCAACTACCATTGAATATTCTTTTGATGCCGCCAGACAAAGGTACGAGATCGACGATGCTTGCAGTACTCCGGGTTGTTCAGGTGATTACTGCCACTCCGAACCCGGAACAAGGTATATCAAGTTGGCGCAGATGTTTGGGATTGGCAATAATGGGCTGGTGGACACGATTTGCCAGAGCGATTTTTCTGAAACCATGAAAAATTTCGTCGAATTGGTCCGATGCCCGCGTAGATTCCACCTCACCAGCCGAATCCTCGACCCGGACCTGGCCAACATCCTGATCAATGGTGTCGGCGTTCCTTTCTACTCGAGATCCCTGTCCGGTCAGACCGAAGAATGCAGCGAACCAGACGATCTAGACTGTGAGACCGGCAGATGTGTGCGCAGCTGGAAATACTGCTCCCCCACCCAACCCGCCGAACCCGCGCACGCTTGCCTGCCCTCTTGCCCCGCTCCCCACGAAAAAGCCCCCGGCGGCCAGATTGTCTTCGCTCCCCATTTCAACCCCTGTGATAGCTTCGCCGAAGGCGAAGAAGTTCATATTGAATTTGTCTATGCCACTTGGTGATCCATCAGACAATCAGATCGGCACAATCTTGCCATGGCAGTGCATACAAGCCCTCCGCCAATTTCATTTTCCGCGGTGTCCGGCATACGACATAGCCAAATTCGGCTTGGGGATATTCCGTCAGAAAAGTACGCAGGTGTTTGATATCTCTTGCGCGCGGTGTGGATGTCCACTTGACTTCCACCGGCGTATAGCGGTCTTCGCTTTCAATGACCCAGTCTACTTCGGGGCCATCAGCATCGCGCCAAAAGCAAATTTTGCTTCGCTTGTTCGACAAGCGAGATCTCCGGAGAAGTTCCAGCCCGATGTATTGCTCGAACAAAGCGCCCATGCGCTCCGGCGCAAGCCGGGTACCTTCGGTCGCGGCCAAGCGACGCACACCCAAATCAAAAAAGAGAAACTTTTGTGATTTGGTGAGTTTTTTACGAGTCATGCTCTTGGTTATCGGCGAGATTCTGTCCAAGATGAGACAATCTTCAAGTATCTGAAAGTAGGAAGCGATGGTCGTATGAGCCACCCCAATTTCTCGAGAAAGTTTACGCAAATTAATAATATTCCCCGACTCCGAAGCCGCCAACTCCAAGAAACGCGCAAAAGAACCAAGATTGCGTACCAGGGCCTCGGCGCGGACCTCTTCTTCCAGATAGGTAGTCACATAGGAACTCAGGTCCATTTCCCGATCGTCGTTATTATCCAAGGCGGCAATGCCCGGTAGATCCCCATACAACAAGTGTTGCTTCAATGAGGACAAAGCCAACTCTGCCTGCGAAAAGGGATCGAGCCGCAAAGCAACGATGCGTCCCGGTAATAGGTTGACGTTCGTTCCCCGCCGCAGCTTTCTAGCCGAGGAGCCCGTCAAAACAAATTTCGCAATCTTTCTGTCTATCAGATCTTGAACCACATCCAAAAGAATCGGAACCCTCTGCACCTCGTCAAGCACCACCAATGGCAAACCAGAGCCCTTCCTGGCGCCAAATATGGCCTCCACCTCACCCGCCAGGGAATCCGGTGCCTTCTCGTATCGCAATCTGACCTCTGGACGCACCAGCGACAAAAACAAATCACTCCCCAGCCGCCGAATCATCGTTGTCTTTCCTGTCTGCCGAGCCCCAAGCAAAAGCACACTTTTTCCCCGCTTGAGCGTTCTTCGAATGACTTCTTCTTGTTTTCGAATAACGTAGTCCATGCCCTCCATATTCGGCGTAATTGGAGGGTAAGTCAACCAATGCTTCCGTCGATGAATTTGTCTATGCCACTTGGTGACATGAGTTTTCTGTAGATTAGGTTGACGAAACCCAAGAGTTTGGATGATAATGAGTCAGGATAAAAACGCTCCCATGGAGGCGCATATGTTCGGTAGATTTCAAGCGATAGGACTGTCCTTGCTGTTCGCGTTTGGTGCACTAGGCTGTCAGGATTATGGATTCGAAGAATTGCCCAACTCAGTGGTCAAAGAAAAACGCTGGACCAAGACCATCTCCATCGCCTCCGAGGTCGATATCCTTTTCATCATCGACAACTCCGGCTCCATGGTCGGCGAGCAGGCCCAATTGGGCGACTCATTCAAAACATTCACTGCGGAACTAGAAAAATACTTTGGTGACAAATACCACATCGCGATTGCAACGGCAGGTATTCAATCCTCTGCGTGTCCTCCTTGTGATCAGATCATTCAGCAGTCATGCATGAATGAAACCGGTGAAGGGGGTCGCTTTCAGGACAGAATTGGAAAGAACATCGGCACCATCGACGTTCCGGAATACACTTTTCGAACAGACCCTGAATGCGACCGAATTGTGACCATTCTAAATAAGGAATGCTTCTACGACGATACTGCCGATGAAGGTTTTGCATTGGTGGGCGTCAATGGCTGTGGTTACGAGCGTGGTTTGTCTGCCATGAAGTTGGCACTAGGAGATCTGACTGAAGGTTACAATGCTGGTTTTTTGAGAGACGCTGCCACTTTGGCAGTGGTAGTTATTTCTGACGAAGAGGATTGTGGTGAAGTAGGTGATATAACTGAAGGAACTTCTATTGGTGGCAATGCTTGTTATTTTGCGGCCAAAGGTGTTGATCCAGAAGACAACGCCAATGATTCTGCTGGCCTGCCATATCGGCTTACTCCGGTAGAAGAATATTACAACTTTCTCTTGGGGCTAAAAGGCGGCCAGGAGGGAATGGTAAAATTCGCAGCAATTGTAGGCGTCAAGGACGTGAATTCTCTTTCTTCCACCACGATTGAGTACCAGCTTGAAGGTTCTCGTTGGGGAGTCGTACCAGCTTGTACTACTGCTGGATGCACAGGAAAGTATTGCTCTGCCGATCCGGGTACGCGCTACATCAAGTTGGCGCAGATGTTTGGGATTGATGACAATGGTTTGGTGGATACGATTTGCCAGAGTGATTTTTCGGATACCATGAAGAAGATTGGTAGTTTCGTTGCTTGTCCGAAGCGGTTCTTGTTGCAGGAAGAGTTGCTGGATCCGGATTTGGCTAATATCTTGATCAATGGCGAGCCGGTACCGCAGTATTCGCGGAGTTTTACGGATAAGGTGGAGAAGTGTTCAGAGTTGGATAGTTTGACATGTGAGGAAGGGCGTTGCATTCAGACTTGGAAGTATTGTTCGCCGGGGACGCCGGCTGGGGCGGCTAGTGATTGTGAGGCGGTTTGTCCGCCGCCTTCCTCGGAAGCGCCTGGGGGACAGATTGTTTTTGCGCCACATTATGATCCTTGCGAGTTGTTTGAAGAGGGTGACCAAGTTCATATCGAGCTGATTTATGTGACTCCCTAAGGTCTATTTGGCGGCCTTTCTCTTGTTGAAATCTAGCATTTTCTTGATGTAAGCTGGGGCACGGTGTATAAATTTGTATTGATGTAGCTCGTTTTTCACACTTTCAACGGTTCTAGCTCTCGACATGGAAGAAAAACGTGTTCTGATTATTGAAAGTGACCCTGCCTTCGAGACTGAGGTTCGTGAGCAGTTGCTGTCGATGAATCTGGCGGTTACCTCGGTTGCGGATGGGCATGCGGGTATCGATTCGGCCATGGGCAATCCGCCGGACGGTATTCTGCTGGCGGCTGAGTTGCCGGGTATGAGTGGCTACTCGGTGTGCAATCGGATTAAAAAGTCTACATCCCTCCAAAGAGTGCCGGTATTGATCGTATCTACCGGAGACACGCCCGATACCTTTGACCAGCATCGCAATCACAAAACGCCGGCTGATGCTTACATGCTCAAAACCGACTCCGGCGCTGATGTTGTGAATCAATTGGTATCGCTGCTTGGCTCCATTGATGAGAGCGAAACTGAGGCCGATGAACCGGTGGCTGCTGAACCAGACGCGGATGTCGAGCAGGCCTTTGGCGCTCTGGACGATTCGGCGCCGCCGGCAGAGCCTACGGCCAGCGATGAGGTGGAAGTTATCGACGACGTCATGCCCATGGAAGAAGAAGAAGTTCTGTCCGGCAATAACGAACCGGATTTCGAGGCGGCCTTCGATCATTTGACCAGCCCGCAAGAAGAGCCCAAAGCCGAGGAAGAAGACAAGGTCGAGGCCAAACCCAGCGGCGACGGGTCAGCCCCGCCACCGGTGCCTAGCAAGAGAAAACGGCGGGCCAAACCAGAGCCCGATTTCGACGATGAATATGGCTTCGACAACAAGCTGGCCTTTTTGCGCAAGAATTTGAAACGGCGTGAACGCGAGCTCGAAGATTCGCGGCGGGAACTGACCAAGGCCAAATCACGTTACGAAGAAAGCAGTCGCAATCTATCGCTGCTTAATGAAGAGTTTCGCTCGCTGGAAGAAAAACAAGATCAAACCGAGAGCGAACGGGCCGACCTAGCGGTAGAATTGGCCGATACCAAGGCTGAGTTCGCCGAGACCTCCGATCAGTTGGAGAACAATGTCCGGCATTTTGAACAGGTTCGCAACGATTTGCAGCAAAAAGTAGAAGGCCAAGAGGGCAAAATCAAGGTTCTGCAAGAGACCCTCCAGTTGCTAAGCCAGAAGAAAGAAGAAGACGAAAGAGAAAGCCAAGAACAACTCGAAGATTTGCAGAAGAAAGTCGAACTACTACAAGAATCGCTGGACGAAACCAGCCGGGAAAAAGACGTTCGAGAAGAGGAACTAGGCCAAGAAGTTGAAGTGGAGCGGACCCGGGCTGACCTGCTGCAAGATTCTCTGGACGCATTGACCAGTGAAAAAGAAAATCTCGATCAACGAGTGGAAGAGCTCGAATCCGCTCTGCGCGAAGCAGCTACCCTGCATGGCCAGCTCGGTGAGGACTCCCGCCAGGCCATCGAGACGGCTACCGCGACCTTGCAGACGACCATCGCGACCAATGACCAGCAACGGGAACAACTGCAAACCGCGTGGGACAACGAACGAAGCGGGCTCGAGACCCAACTCGGCGAGCTTTCGCAGGCTTCCCAGACCCGCGAGCAAGAACTCACCGCCCGGATTCAAGACCGGGAGCGCAACATCGTCATCCTGGAAGAATCGCTGGGAAAAGAACGGGCGCAGTGGCAAGAAATTCACGATGGTCTCAAGTCCGAAAACGAGAGTATGGAGACCAAGCAAGTCGAAACCGACGAGCGCCTGGCACGCATGGTGACCGAGGCCGAAAGAGTTCGTGCCGAGCTCGAAGAACAGCTGGGCAAAGCCAATCGGTCTATTGAAGGAATCTCCCAAGAACTTCAAGCGCGGCAAGAAGAGCTGGCCACTGTTCAATCCGATCTTGAAGAAGAGCGGCAACGCTACCAGGCATTGAAAGAATCGGCGGAACTGGCCAACAACGATCATGCCCGCATCGAACAAGAACAAAGCCAGCGGATAGAAGAACAAAGCAACGACATCGTTCAGCTGAACGAACAACATGCCAGCTTACAAGATGCCAGTGAAACAGCATTGGCTGAGCTGCAAGGGCAGTACGATAAGGCCAAGAAGAAAATCGGCTCGCTTGAAGAGCGAATGGAATCGGCGGTACTCAAGTCTTCGCGCCAGGAGCGTACCTTTACCGAACAGGTGCAGCAGTTAGAGGAAAAGATAAAGAAGTTAGAGGCCGACCTGCAAGAACGCGAACAGCATTCGCAGCAAGTTGCCCAAGAATTGCTCAACGCCAACCAAGAGAAATCCGATTTGGCCGAGCGCGAAAAGGCGCTCGAACAACAAATCGAAGAAAACCAAAACATCAGCCGCCAGAATATCGAATCCGTGCAAGGTGAAATGAGTCGGCTATTGGAAAGTCAGAGCCAACTCGATTCTACCGTGCTGCAAAAAGAGAAAATCGTCGAAGACCTGCACTCTGAGTTGGCGGAGAGAACTGAATCCATCGACGACTTGGAAGAAGACTTGGCCATGATGCGCGGCCAGCTTGACCAGGCCGGCGATTTGGCCAACCAAGGCGAGCAAGCCACCGTCGAAAAAGACGAGCGCATCCGGGAATTAGAGTCAAAACTAAGGCGGGCACAAAGCCACCAGAACAAGCTCACCGAAAAGATTGAACAGCTACAAACAATCCACAAAGAGGCCATGGAAAAAATCACCCTAAAGGGCCAAGCCGAAGCCGGCGAGCAACAACAGCACATGACCCACGAGCTCGAAGCCCTGCAAGCGCAAATGATCGACGCCCAAGAAAAAGCACGACTGGACAAAACCGTGGCTCTGGAGAAGCTCAAGGCGCTGAGCGACAAGAAGTTAACCAAATACCAAGGCGCTATCGTACAAGCGAAAGAAAAAATCGATATCCTGAAGAAGAAAATCGAATCCACCAAGCAGGAAGAACAACGCCTGCGGATTCGTGAGAAAAAAGTAGTGCAGGCCTTACAACGCGCCCGCGATGTTATTAGTACGCTGAAAGAAAGACAGTAATAACGGGCGTGGGCCTTCCTACCAGAGCATCAAGCCGGTATCTTTATCCAACACTCGTTCCGGAGCCGATCCGGCAAACTCAGTAATGACAAATTCGCAGGCAAAAGCGAGGTTGCCTTCCAGCAAGTGGCCGCCAAAACTTTTGCCTTCGACGTCGGCGAGAATCACATGGCAGTGCAAGAAAGTTTCGCCATCTTTGCGGGAGATATTTCCCGATAAGGACGCGATTTCCATTTCTTCGCTAAATCGGATTTCCCGATAGGCCGCGGCTTTTTGATCGTAGAAGCCCACCCCGCCCTCTTGCACGGCGCCGATGGCACTTACGGTCCCAACCGTAATGGAATGCTCATGACAAAACCGGGTCAGGGATGCCAGAATGTCGTCGCCCTTTTCTAGCCGGCCCAGCCAACACTTTTTTTCCGAATAAGATATCGATTTCATGCGGCTACTCAATCATGTACAGCACTCGAGCGCAATGGTACCGTCCTTATCGATGGATCAGATTGGAATTTCAAATCCCAGGAACAGCAAACACGATCTCTGGGCCGCCTTTGGCTATTTGGGCTTAAGCTGCCTGTATGCCTGGCGAGTCTTGGCTCATTTTGGCAGCCATTTGGCCGGTCACGGGGGCGATGGTTGGCAAAACCTATGGAACATGTGGTGGTTCAAACAAGCCTTGGCCCAAGGCAGCAACCCATATTATACCGATATGCTGCATCAGCCGCACGGCACCAGCCTGCTTTTCCAAACTCTCAATCCGTTTAATTGCGCCCTGGCTTTGCCCCTGGACGCGGTTTTCGGCCAACCGGCCGCCTACAATCTGGTTTTCTTGTTCTCTTTTGCCGCCTCGGGCTTCACTATGTATTTGCTGGTGCGCGAACTAAGCGGCAACCGACCGGCGGCTTTTCTGGCCGGCTGTGTCTTTACTTTTTCCCATTTTCATTTTGCCCACGCCCAGGGCCACATGCAGTTGACGGCCATGGAATGGTTGCCCCTGTTTGTCTATTACCTGGTCCGGGTATGGCGAACCCACCGGCTGCGCGATGGCTTATTGATGGGCGGGGCGCTCGCGCTTACTACTTTTTGCTCTATTTACTACTTTGTGGCCGGGTTTCTGGTCGCGATCCTGGCAGTTGGCTGGGTAGCCGTGCGTAAACCGCGGCAGCTGCTCTCCCGCAGCCTCATCTTGTCGGTGCTCGCGGGTGCCGGCTTGTTTATGGCTACGGGCGGAATTTTACTGATATCGATGTGGGTGGCCCAAACCGGGCAAACCTTACTGCAGGCCCACGATGCTCGTTACTGGTCGACCGATCTGCAGGCATTCTTCATCCCGCCTTGGGTATCGATCTACGGTTCGACCTTTAGCGATTATTGGCGAAGCTGGACCGGAAATTCGGCCGAGTGTAACCAGTACCTGGGTTACTCGGTCATCTTGCTGGGCCTATTTTCTTTTCTCTGGAGCCCAAAGGGACGTCGTCCCTGGCCTTGGTTGGTTTTGCTTTTGCTGGGCATCTTTCTTTCCCTGGGCCCGTTTTTGCATTGGGGCGGTGTGATTCATGACGACATTCCCCTTCCCTTTCGCTGGTTGGAAGTCATCTTTCCCTTTCTGGTCCTCAGCGGCGCGCCGGTGCGTTGGCACATTGTTACTTTGCTGGCCTCATCGGTCTTGGCCGGACTGGGCCTGACCCAAATACTCGAACGAGTCGGAGCCAAGACCTGGAAGGGCTTCCGGCTTGCCCCCGCCATAGCGGCGGCGGCTACCGCGGTCGTTTTGATTGAATTGGCACCCCATTGGATTGAGAGCCGGCCACTAAGGCAACCGGGGTTTATCGAAAAATTGCAGGCGACGCCCGCGGACTGGCGAATCTACGACCTGGGCGATGCCAATAAGGCACTGTTGCGTCAGATCGGGCATGAACACAAGATGATCGGCGGCTACATATCGCGCACTAGCCAAAAGGCCGATCAATTCCTGCGCTCCCATCCATTGTTGCGGGCTCTGCGCGGCGAGGGCACGATTACTGACGAACAGTTGGGTCGTCTGGCGCGGGAACTCAAGCTCAAATTCCTTATCCTGCCTAGCCGCCATCGGGCAACGACAAAACTGGCAACATTGGGTTTGTCACGGCGCTGGCGAGAACGCGGGCTGGAAGTCTGGGAAATTCCGTGGCAAGGAGAGGCACCTTGAATCGCATCTGGCACTCGGCATGGCTTACGGTGGGTTTGTTCTTGGCAGCTGCCCTGCTGCTATGGCTGCGTCCGGAGGCAGACCCAGGACACGGCTTGGATGCCTCCTACTATGCCAATCCTCAATGGCAGGAACCAGTCGCTCTGCGCCGGTTGGGGGCATTGGCTGACATTTCCATGGACGGCAATCTGGCCACTAGCAACCAGGCCAATTTCAGCATTCAGTGGGACGGTAGCCTTCAGATCGAGCAAGCGGGTCGCTATCGTTTTCTGCTTGATTCCGATGACGGTTCCTCTTTGTGGCTAGACGCGCGAAAAATTGTGAACAACAGCGGAACCCACGTGCGCCGGCAACGACAAGGCGAGATCAATCTCAGTGCTGGTCTGCATTCTTTGCGCGTACGCTATAGCCAAGGGGTTGGCGATAGCTTTTTCCGTGTCCGCTGGCAAACTCCCGGCCAGAACGCTTGGCAAGCCATTCCTCTGCGACTGCTGCGCCCGGAATCAGAGCCGGATCTTGACCCCAGTCGTGCACAAGCGGCCAAGCAACATCGCCTGATTCTGCACCTTGCTGCCTTGCTCTTGGCCTTGTTGGCCCTGGCCCATGGCGCCTGGCGGCTGCGCCCCCGCATGGCTTCCCTCGGATGGCGCTCGCTCTTGACCAGCGGGCTAGCCCAGGATCTTATCTGTCTGCTCATTTGTTTTGGCTTTTACGCCCAGGCCGTCGCGGTGCGATTGCCGCATGAGCCATACCTGAAGGGAGACTCGCCCTACTACGCCAATACCGCCATCTCGGTACTTCAAGACGGCGATTTGGATCAGCGGAATCAGTCCGATGCCAGCATTTTTGAGAATCCCAGTCCCTCGACCAACATAGGCATGTACCGAAGCAATATCGCCCGCGGCGTACGCGGTGAATGGTATCCCAAGCACACCATTTTGCTACCGCTGTTGTCGGTGCCCTTCTATGCAATATGGGGAGGATTGGGCTTCTTGCTGTGCAATCTCTTGCTATCGCTGGCTCTGGTGGTGGTGGTTCGTCGCTTGGCAGCCATGTTTGCCAGCCAGGGCGCCGCAGCGGTGGCCGCGGTGCTCATTGGTATCACCCCTTTGTTTCATCACTATGCGTATAGCTTTTCCGCTGACATCCTCTCGGCGGTTCTAGTGGGCACCGGCTTGATTGGTCTTTTCTCTGGGCGCAGTCTGGGGGCGGGTTTGCTCTTGGGTCTCTCGGTGTGGGTCAAGGTACCCAACGGTCTATTGCTGCCCTTGGCCTTGCTGGTGCTGATCATGGAGAAGGACCGCCGGAGTCAGCTCCGCTATTTAATCGGTGCGTCTATTTCTTTGGGCGCATTCGCCGCGCTCAACTGGTACCAATTCGGCGCGCCTTGGATCACTTCTTATCAAAGGGTCTGGACGATTCAGGCCGGGGTCGCCCAGGTTGGCGATCACCTGTCGAGTTTTGATTTTCCATTTTTTCAAGGTTTGCATTTGCAGCTTATTGATCCGGTCCATGGTCTATTTGCCACCGCCGGCGTCAGCCTGATTGCCGTGTTGGGCTATGGCCGCTTGTACAAAACTAACCGGGCGGCCTTCTGGCTGGTGTTTTTGTTTTCTTCGCTGACTTTTCTGTTCTATTGCAAATACAACTATCTGACCGGCTCCCATTACGGCAACCGTTTCCTCATGCCGGTGGTGGCCCTTTCGGCCGTGCCCTTGGCCTGCCTGATAGATTGGATTACCGGCCATCGCGTAACGGACACGGTGGCGATGCGGACCATCGCGTAACGGACACGGTGGCGGTGCGGACCATTTGTGTAACGAACGTGTTGGTGGGCATAACCCACCCAGGGCTTCACCCTGAGCCGTATACACATCGTCGAGGCTGCCATGGTTATTGGCGACCTGTCAGCAGACAGGGTGCAAACCAATCTTCCCGTCACCCCGAAATGTTTCGAGACTGTCGATAAATGGATGATCC
>JAUVBB010000304.1 GCA_030591445.1 Deltaproteobacteria bacterium
GCTCGCTAAGATCGAAAAATAGAGTGAAAACGCCGATGGATCCGGTGATGGTGGAAGGGTTGGCCACGATGATGTCGGCCGGGGCGCTGATATAGTAACCGCCGGAAGCCGCCACGCTGCCCATGGATACGATGACCGGTTTTTTCTCTTTCAATCGAATCAATTGTCGCCAGATCAAGTCCGAGGCCGCGCCACTGCCGCCCGGAGAATCGACGCGCAGCACCACCGCATCGACGTCGGCATCCCGCAGTTGCTGCAAGGTATGGGCAATTTGGCGGGCATTCATCCCGCTGGTTAACGAATTTTGATAGGCAATGGTGCCGGTAGCATGGACCACCGCGATGCGCTTGCGGGCGCCCCAGCGGTCCTGGTGCCACGATTCGTGCCGGTAGCGGGCCATGCGTCGGGGGGCATGACCTAGTTTTTTGGCCAGGTTTTGATCCAACTCATCAAAATGGAGAACCTCGTCAATCAATCCGGCTTCTTTCGCTTGTTCGGCATCGAACATGCCCCGGTCTGCCAGTTCTTGGACTTTCTTCTTTTCCAGGCCTCGACCCGCGGCCACCGCGCCAAAGAGCTGTTCGGCATACTCGTCGGCCAAGCTGTTCATGACTTCCTGGTTGGCCTCGGTGGGTTCTTCGAAGGCCATGGCTTCGACCGCGGATTTGTATTTGCCGATACGCACGAACTCGGCCCGAACTCCCAACATGTCCAAGGCGCCGCGGAAGAACAAAGACTCAACGGTGGGGCCGGTCAGGTGCAAGCTCCCGGCCGGGTCCATGAACAATCCGTCGCCGGCTGAAGCCAGGTAGTAACGCAAGTTGTCGACTGCTTGCAGGTAGAAGAAAATCTTTTTGCCCGCCTTCCGGAACTTGGCGATGGCTGCGCGCAACTCCTGGACACCGGTCCAGCTCAGTTCTGGGTCTTCGATCTTGATCAGGAGCGAATCGATGCGTTCGTCTTTGGCGGCCCGGCGAATGGCCAGTTCGATATCCCGGGTAGTGGCAAAGCTCTTGAATAAGCCTCTGGCCACTGGGCGCTTGGCGACCAGATTGGCATCCAGCCGCATCTCCGCCGTTTTTTCCTTGGAGACGATGAAGCCCGGGTGGTTTTGCCGCGACACCCGCGCCGTGAGCAAGACATTGGCGGGTTCCAAGCCGTCGTCATTGGCAAAATGAACAAAGGTGCCGGCGCCCACGCGCTGGAAGTCAATCATCACCCCGCCGCCGAAGTTGCCGTCGATATCCCCGTTGCCGTACAGACTGATGCCATCGATGATGTTCATGTGACCGCTGAAGCGGATAGGCGGATCCTCTCCCTCGCTCAAGCGATAATCCGCGGCCAGGGTGAATTTCTCTGGTGCGAACCACAAGGGCCTGACCGCGATGCCCATGTCCAGCAGTCGCTCAGCGCGCTGCCCGTTGAGGCTGGCGCGGCCCAAATTCCGACCCACGATCCCCAGGCTTAAGAAACGGAAGGGGCGGATCATGGCACCGGCCATGAAGTCTAGCGATAAGTCGCCGCTGGTGTCGGTCGGGTCCAGTACTTCCAGGCCCCAGGCTATCGAACGCCAATGGTCTCGAACCAGCAAGGGGGCGGCCAAGGTGTATTTGAGGTAATTGAGATGGTCATCTTCTTCGTCGGGACGGACCCACTGTACCCCCAGTCCCCAGCCACCCAGTTTGCTCATCAAGCCGGTTGCGCCGCCGGTCAAGACACCGCTGTCGTCCTGGGTATTCAAGTCTTGTTGATGCAAGAACAGCAAATCAAAAGAGGGTGCCCAGGCCAGGCCGGCCGGATTGGCTGCTAGCGAAAGCGGGCCCGGTGAGCCGGCAACCGATACCGGGGGCAGGTGCATATCGAAGGTGGCCGAATAGGGTAAGTCTTGGGCGGGGCTTGGTGGTGCCCAGGCCCAACTTGCCACAAAAATGAACATGCACCATTTTTTCATGTCTTGCCTCCCGGCTAAAAGTCCCATCGACAGGTTGCCCCCATCGCTCAATTCCGCGAATATCATACCGATGGTGGCTTCCATGCTCAAGATATAGTTGATCTTTTTGAATTGATTGACATAAGACATGGTTCCGCATTACAATCAGAGCCAGAAAGCCTCGCTTTACAGGGGAGCGAGGACGAGGATGCGATGAACAGAAAAGACCACAACACGCCTGCCCCCGTTGTGGCTGAAATGAAGGGAAAAGGCGCGGAGACTAAAAAAGGTTTTCCAGTCAACGATCAGACAGTCCAAGACTTTCTCGCTACCTTGGTGCATGAGCTGCGGCGCCCGCTGGGCGCGCTGATGGGATTTGCCGATATCTTGAAGATTGAGGCCGCCCAAAGTTTGGATAGCCGGGGCCGCATTCTATTGGAACGCTTGGCCTTCAATGCCGGCACCCTGAAACGAATTGTCGCCACCATGGAAGACATGATGTTGGCGGGCCGGGAAAGCGAACCCCGTATGCTGGTTCAGCCGGCGGCGGCCATGGATGAGATTTTGCAAGTCCATGCCCAGGCCATCGAGGCGGCCGGGATTCAGGTCGACATTCAGCCCGACTTGCCGCGGCTTTTTGTGCATCCCACCAAGCTGAACATGGTGCTCGACAATTTGCTCAGCAATGCCATCAAGGCCGTCGATGGCCAAGCCAATCCGCACATCCTTTTTGGTTGTGATCGGCCGGCCGGCGAAGAGATCTTCTTCCTGGCGGACAATGGCCCGGGTATTGCCGAGCAAGATCGCGCCCACGTGTTCGAATTGTTCACCCGCCTGGATCATCATCACCCTGGTGCCGGCGTGGGTTTGGCCGTGGTGCAGAAAATTGTGGAGTACTACCAAGGCCGGATCTGGGTCGACGAGGGTCCCTTGCCCGGTGCTTGTTTCCGATTCGTCCTCCATTGCTAATTGGTTCCCATCTCAAAAGCCCGTAATTATCAGTAGCACCTGCCATAACCCTGTGAAATTCCGAGTGCCAGATCTCGGTCTCCATATCAAAACGCCAGTTTTGAGACGGAGACTGATTGCTTTGTGACTGCCGGAACCATTTGCGCATTGTGTCCAACGAAACTATAGTAGGGTACTATGCAATATGGCAGACAAGGTGGCCACTCCAGTTTTGGCCGGTTTGGGTTCAGTGTCCGACTGACGCCGGGGGTCAAGTGGCTGTTAATTATCAACGTGGTGATCTTCTTCCTGGAGTTGGTCATCGGGCGAATAGAAGGCGGCGTCGAGTTTTTGTTTCAGGACTTGTCGCTGTCCTTTGACCGGTTTTTCTTCCAGGGCCAAATTTGGCAGCCGCTCACCTACATGTTTCTCCATGACCCCATGGGGATTTCGCACATCCTCTGGAACATGCTCATGCTCTGGATGTTCGGCTCGCCGCTGGAATCTTTCTGGCGAAGCCGCAAGTTTATCAAGTTCTATCTCATTTGCGGGCTGGGCGCGGGGGCCTTCATTCTGTTGGTGGGCTTGTTGATGCCCGGACAACGAGAAATTGCCCACTTGGGCGCTTCCGGCGCCTTGTATGGCATGTTGGTGGCCTTTGGTTTCCTCTATCCCAATGCCTTGATTTACTTGTTTGGTTTGTTTCCCATCAAGGGCAAGCATTTGGTCATGTTGTTCATTGGCTTGGGTATCGTCACTTCTCTGACCTTGGCGCCCTCCAGTGTTTCCTTGGCCGGGCACTTCGGCGGTATGTTGGTGGGTTTGTTGCTGGTGACCGGCGCCTGGCGGCCCCAGAAAGTTTGGAATTGGCTAAAGATGTGGTTCCTTAGACGCCGATACCAAAAACTGAAAAAGAAATTCCACGTGGTGCACAAAGACGACAAAGGCGGCGGCGGGTACCTGCATTGAAGTTTCATCTGCTTTAGAAGACTGTCTCCTCATCGAACCAGATATTTTTCACCGCGTCGTTGAAAACGATGATGCGTTCGATCTTGCCCCGGTCAATTTTAGGAAACAAGGTAAAGGCTTTTTTTCTGGGATCGTAATCAGGGCTGGTGCCCTCCAGTTCCCGATCATCAATCAGGACCACGCGTACCGGCGTTCCCGCTTTGGGCGGGTAGGGGGCTCCGCGTGGGAGCAGCAGGAAAATGGCTTTGAGTGCCAAGGTCACCAGGTCTTCATCAAGGGCATGGCTACCGGCTTGGGCATCGAGGCGGATGGTGTCGGCGTCGATGTCGAAGGGCTGGATGGTGCCGCGCCGACTGACCCCATCTTTAAAGTGAACGGTGACTCTTCGGGGCCCGGTCAGCTCATATTCTTCGACTTGGATTTGCTGCTTCGGCGCGACCTCGGCGGGAGGCGGCGGACGGACGGGCTTAGGCGGTGCTGGGCGGGACACGGGAGCCGCTTCCGGCGGCTGCTCGCTTTCGAACAAGTCATCTACCCAGGCGCGCGGATCATCACTTTCTTTTTCGCTTGCCGGCGGGCTGGTGTCGGTTTGGGTTTGCTCTGGAAGGGGCGCGGGCCCTGGGGTGAAGCTAAGATTGGGCAGCGGTCGCGCTGCCGGCGGCGGCTCTGGTGGGGGTTCGGGAATCGGTTCGGGAATCGCGATCGATGGGGGCGGTGGCGGTACAGTTTCCTCTTCCTCCGGCTCTTCTACCGGCGTAGGCACCAGGGCATCAACCTCAGCGGTGGGCGTAGAGTCAGATAGTCCCCAGAATTGTTCGGCACTGACTTGCTCAGCAGAAGCGTCCGGTTCTTTGGCGGCCACCTGGTCTTGTTCGTAGACGGCTTGCATCAGCAGATCGGAATCTAAGGTCTCGACTTCTTCTTCGCTGATTTGGTGGCTGGTTTTTTCTCCGTGGGAAGCTTGCTCGTCTTGAAGAGAAGCGGTCTGTTTCATCAGTTCCCGCATTTCGCTCATCGGCGCCGGCACCGGTTCGTCGATGGTCAGCTGGTCATCTTCTTCATCGATGTCCACCGAAAAGCTCTTGGCTGCCGTGTCGGGTACAGCGCTATCATCGTAGTCCCGGACTTGATCCAGCCCCTGGGCCAGGTTGTCGGCTACGTTCAGCGCATAAGGATTACTGGGGTCTTGCTTGTTTTTCTGGGTCAATCGTTCGGATTCGTCTTGGGCATAGACCACTTGCCCATATTCCGTTTTTTTTGCCGGCTCCGCTTCTTCCCCGGGTTGATCAGAAAGACTGATTTCTCCAGCGCGCATGTCTTCGGTAGCGGCAATGGCGAAGTTACTCAGCCCCTCTTGTTGGAAAGTCTCGGCCCCGGTGCGGAAGTCATCGACCTCGATGGCCTTGCGCTCCGGCGCCAGATCCTTTTCGTAGTGTTTTTCCAGTTTTTGCTCTTCTGCGTTGTTGATCAATTGCGCCGGCACCTCGGTGGCATAATGGTCTTGGCTGGTCTTGATTTTGGGGCCGCGGTCAGCGTCTTCGTCGATGTGAATCCGCTTCACTTCTTCCGCGGCGCCAAGGCGTTCTTGCAGCCAAGTCAGGCGCTCCTGATCTTTCGGGCTTAACAAACTGCCGGTGGCTTGTTTGGCCAGCAGGATTTTCAGCTCCCGATTGAGCCGTTTCCATTCATCGGTCATGGTTCAAGACCTCCCCGGATTTTGCCGGTACCAGCGACAGAATAACCCGAGACAAATGCCGATGGCAAACTGGATTTTGACCTTGTGGATTGACTTGTCGAGGTCAACGTGAGATCAAGTCGATTGAAATGAGAAAAGAAAACATCTTGCTGATTCGGACCGGTGGGCTCGGTGACACCTTGTTACTGTGGCCGGCGCTACAGTCCCTGCGCAAGCGTTTTCCCCAGGCCCAGATCGACTTGATGGGTCATCCGGAGCGATGTTCCCTGCTGGTGGTAGCCGGCGGGGCCGACCGGGCGATAGATGCCGACGGTAGCGGACTGCATCGCATGTTCGACTTGTGGGAAGAACCACAACCGGAGCTGACCCGCCGTTTTGGCGGCTACCATCGCGTAGTCGCGTTTGCCTCGCCCGGTGACTACTCTTTGGCCGAGAATTTGTCTGCTTGCGGAGTGGGTGAGGTGCATGCCTTTCTGCCCTTTCCGCCCAGTGGCGAACGGGTTCATGTTGCCGATCATACTTGGCGCTCTTTACAGGGCCTGAATATGGCCACCGAAGATGCAGAAGAGCTTCTGCCCGTGACCGAGCCAGAAAGATTGGCGGCCCAAGCCGAGCTTGCCCGTCGGCAACTCGACCAGGCACCGCTGGTCCTGTTGGCTCCGGGCAGTGGTTCCCGGGCGAAGAACTGGTTGGCCACCGGTTTTGCGGAGATGGTGAGAGTTTTGCGTGGTCAAGGTCTGCTACCGGTTTTGATCGAGGGACCGGCCGATGAAGAGGCAGTGGCCCAGGTGCAGCAAAGTCTGGGCGATGAGACCGCAGCGGTTCTTGCCGGCCTGTCCCTGGCTCGAATCAAGCCCCTGGTGGCCGCGGCTTCGCTTTTTATTGGCAACGACAGTGGCCTGAGCCATTTGGCCGCCATGCTCGGGACACCCAGCGTAGCCGTCTTTGGCCCCACTGACCCCGAACTCTGGCGCCCCCGGGGGCCTAAGTCTATCGTGGTTAGCGCGCCCGCAGCTTGTGCGCCTTGTTCTCCGGATCAAATGCGGCAGTGCTCGCAAAGGATCTGTATCGAGGATGTATCGGTGGCGCAGGTCAAGCAAGCCTGTGCCTCGTTGCAGCGGTAACAACAATCCCGGTTGAAAGACAGTCGGGATTTCGGATATGATGAGAAGTGACTGGAGCAGACAGCGGGGTCAAAATGTATCAACTTTACGATGAGAACCGAAAGAAGCGTTACGCGCTGACCGGCTTGATTAAAGAAATCGGCCGAACCAGCGAGTGTGATCTGTGTCTAGCCAACGACGATCAGGTCTCTCGGGTGCATGCCCGGCTTGATTGGGATGGCACCGGCTGGGTGCTGGTCGACATGGGCAGCACCAACGGCACGCTGGTAAACGGAGAGAACATCTCCGAAAAAAAATTGGCTCCCGGTGACATGATAGAAATTGGCGACACCCAGCTTCGTTTTCTGCCCCTGGATGTGGGCGATGAAGTGGCCCGCAAGAAAACTACCAAGATTACCAAGGCAGAACAGACCGGCCAGAGAATGCAGGCCGACCCAACCCGCCCCTTTGCCATGGGCAAGACCATTCCCAAGAAAAGCAATTAAACGATTGTTGCAGCTTCGGTAGGTTAAAAAAATAAGGCCGCGCCCTTGATTACCGGAGGGCAGCGACCAAAACCGGTCCCGGATCCGGCTTTGTTTTCGCGTCCCGTTCGTTGTATTGTTCGGGACTTTATCAAGCTCTCATCGTGCTTCTGACCTAGATAGTAAAGCAAGGGTTGTGCCAAACTTCTCTTAGCCGGAGAATTTATTTTTTACCAACAAGTCGAGGCCTTAGTTAAGTACCCAGAATGGCCCGGTTTTTTCGATTGACTCCCTGGGGAAACACCAAAATCCAGACGGAGTGTAATTTGTATATATTTATCAATTATTTGAATTGATTTTAGGTACTAGGATCGCTTTGGTCGATTGCCATTGTTATGGCTACACTACTGCTGCTTTATTTTGTGATCTAAATCACATTCCGATGGTTTGAGCTAAGTTCAGTGTGCTTGCGTCGAGACCCTAGCTGGGGTAAAGCAGGCCGAGGGTAAATATGGGGCACCTGATATTCATTTTGGCCGTGGTATTAGCGCTGAGCCTGGAAGCATTTGTGGTGATCTTCCGCCGAGGCGTGGGCGCGAGACTTGATGAGAAAAGGTCTCGCCTGGTCATGTTGCTTAGCTCGAATATCGGCATCTTCGCTGGTTTCCTGTGGCCGGCGGCCAGGGATGCATTTTTCGCCCCCTTTGACGCTTTCCGTTATCTGGGCGTGGCTGTCTTGCTAATCGGGTCGATCTTGCGCGCGCTGGTGGTGTTGCGGATGGGGCGGCACTTTTCGATCGATCCGGGAGTGCAACCGGGTCAAGTCCTGATCACGGACGGGATATTTCGTTTCATCCGGCACCCGGCCTATGCGGGCAGCTTTCTCGCTTATCTGGGAGTTGCCTTTTCCATGGGCCATCCGCTCACCACGACTTTGATGGCTACGATTCCGAACCTGGGCATCCTCTACCGGATTTGGGTCGAAGAAAGGATTCTTGATGCCGTTTTTGGGCAGGAGTTTCGGCACTACTGTTTGCGCAGCAAGAGAATCATACCTTTTTTGTTCTGACCCGGAAAATGCATGAAGCAAGATCTGGAAAATAGTTGGCAAAGAAAACTGATATTGGCTTCCCTGCGTTTGCGTCGCTGGATTTTGGCACTGGTCATCGCCCTGTCTTTGGCCGCCGCCTTGTTGGCCAAGGGAGTTACCTTCGATGCTTCCATCGAGGCTTGGTTCGTTGACGACGATCCGGCCTTGCTCACCTATCGCGAGTTCTTACACCATTTCGAGGCCGATGAACTGGCGGTCGTGGGATTGTTTGCCAAAGACGGCGTGTTTACGCCCAAAAATCTGCAGGCCCTGAAGCGAATCACCAAGGCCTGCCAGCAGATTCCGCACGCCCACCGGGTTCACTCTTTGGTGAACGTCCGGGTATTTTCGGCCCGTGATGATGCCATTCTCATCGATCCCTTGTTCCGGCGTGTGCCCCAGACCCTGGCGGCCGCGCAAGAAATCAAGGAACGAGCCTTGGCTGATCCGCTGCTTTCCGGGGTCATGGTTTCGAAAGATGGCCTGGCCACTGTTTTGGTCATTGAATTGGCGCCGGCGGGCAACTCCTTTGCCGCCAAGGTCGCCATGGCTGAAGCCCTGCAAGAAATCGCCGACCGGGAACAAGGGCCAGGTTTGACCATTCGACTGGCCGGGACGCCCCCCCTGGATGCGGCTTTCTATCAATTCAGCGTCCGCGATTTTCGGGTCATGATTCCGCTCACGGTGTTGATGGTCCTGTTGGTGTCTTTTTTGATCTTTCGCCGGTTTAGCGCCGCTTTGATTCCGCTTACGGTGGTTTTGTTGGCCAGCCTGTGGTGCTTCGGGCTGATGGGGCTTTTGGGCATGAAGATAACCGTGGTGAGCTCGGCCCTGATGGCCTTTGTGCTGGCCGTGGGGGTGGCCGATGGCATTCACATCCTGGCCGAGTACGACC
>JAUVBB010000268.1 GCA_030591445.1 Deltaproteobacteria bacterium
GTCACATTGGCATATTTCTTGTAATTATGCATTTGAAATGCATAATCTTCACCTATGAACAAATCAACGACATTTGGCTACATTAAGAGAAGTTTAGAAGAAGTTCTTGAAGAAGCAGTTGCAGAGTTTCCGGCGGTTGTTTTGACGGGCCCACGTCAATCAGGCAAAACGACGATGCTAAAACATTGTTTTGGCAAACGATGTCGCTATGTGTCGCTAGAACCTCCGGACATTCGCGCGGCCGCGGCACAAGACCCTCGCGGATTTCTCGATATGTACGCAGCTCCAGTCATACTCGACGAGGTGCAATATGCACCCGAGCTATTACCCTACATAAAGGAAAGGATCGACGCCGACCGGCACAAGTACGGACAGTACTTGTTGACCGGCTCCCAGAATTTGATGCTCATGGAGAAAATTACCGAATCTCTGGCCGGCCGGACCGCGATCTTACGCCTTTTCCCTCTTTCCCGACGCGAGTTGGATGGTCGGATCCAAAGTCCATTTCCTTGGGAATCAAATTATTCAGCACCCAAAAACTTGAAGAGTGTGATGGCAAAACTCTGGCAAGACCTCATTCGTGGTAGTTATCCGGAGCTTGCGACTCAGCCCGAGCGAAACATGAGTCTGTGGCATGGAAGCTACGTTCAGACGTATTTAGAAAGGGATGTCCGTACTCTCAGGCAAGTCGGTGATCTGACCCAGTTCCAAAACTTCTTGCGCGGCTTAGCTGCAAGAAGCGGTCAACTACTTAACCTGACCGATCTCTCCCGAGATCTTGGAATTGCGGTCAACACGGCCAAGGCTTGGCTGTCTGTGCTTGAGGCAAGTTATCAGGTAATCGTATTGCGGCCATATTTCGCCAATGTCGGCAAGCGCCTGGTCAAAACTCCTAAAATCTATTTCATGGATATCGGCACCCTCTGCTACCTATCCGGACTGAAGGACCCTGAGCACGCTGTCTCTGGTCCCATGGGCGGCGCGATCATGGAAACGGCGGTGCTAACCGAAATCGTCAAGACCTTCACCCATCGGGGTCTCGAGCCTCAGGTCTACTTCTGGCGTACTACCGCGGGGACTGAGGTCGATATCGTGATCGAATCCAATGGGATGCTCATCCCAATAGAAGTGAAACTCTCCTCCACACCGCGCCCGGCAATGGCTTCCTCGATAAAAACATTCATGAAGGACATGGGAGACAAGGCCCTGCCGGGCTACGTAGTGCATCCCGGATCTACCCGCCTTCCGCTTGGACAAGGCGTGGAGGCATTGCCTTTCGCAAGCCTGTAGGAATAGTTCTGCCCCAAAAAATCGATTCAATCCCCAGATACAATTCGCGGCTGGATGCGGCGGCGGCCGGCGGGGGCTTGGTAGTTTTCGTTGGGATGGCCGATGGCGATGACAGCGTGGATCTTTTCTCGATCGTCGATGCCAATCAAGCGCTTGATGGAGCGGTCGTGTTTCATGGCTTCGACCACGAAGCCGATCAGGCAGGTACCCAGGCCCATGGCGTGGGCGGCGAGCAGGATTTGGCCGGATGCCAGCAGCGCGTCTTCGGCGGGACAACTGCCGCCGGGGCGCGAGCCAACCAGAATGGCGGAGGTGGCGCCGTGGAAGAGCCGGTCGATGCCGTCTTCTTGCCAGGTGCGAATGCCTTCGGTCACGGTTTCTTGGTACTCACGGTGGTATTGGCCCAGGACATCTTTTAGAAATACGCGCGACAGCAGGCGCAGGGCCGGGTTGTCGGCTTGCCGGTTGAGCTTTTGGTAGAAACCCAGAGTGCCTTCTGCCAGTTTCATAACCAAGCTGCGCTCGGGCAAGATGGTGAAAGTCCACAATTGGTTATTGGTGCCGGAGGGCGCGGTGGTGCCGATACGCACCAGGTCTTCGAGGGTCTCCGCGGCCACAGGCTGCTGCTGGTAATTGCGACAAGAGCGCCGGGAGCGCATCAGCCGAACCAAGGCGGCGGTGTCGAACTCGCCGGGGGCGAGATAGGCCTCGGTGTCGGTCACGGTCGCCAATTGCAATGCTTGGGTATCGATGGCGCCCACGGTGATGGCATCGGCCGGACAAACCGCGGAGCAGTGACCACAGCCGAATGAGAACTCGCCGGTGACCATCGCGATCTCTCCCCGCATCTCGATGGTTTGGGATGGGCAGACTCTCACACACTCGCCACAACCGATGCACTTGTCTGGGTCGATGCGGGTATCGACAGCGAAGCCTTCCATCTCAGGCAGCCACCCAGCGGCCGCCGTCGGCCCGGGCAATATTGAGGCGCGCTGGCGGGCCGCCTTCAAACACGCCTAAAATGGCAATACCTTTCTGCTCAAAGGCTTCCACCAGTTTTTCTTGCAATGGAGCCGCCCCAGGCCCGCTGGTGACAATACAAACTGCCGTGCCATCCCCTTGGGGCGGTGGACCCTCGTAAATCAAACAAGCCTCATAAGCAGGCTCTGCTTTGATCCCGCCCAAAATCGCCAGCACCATGTCTTGCTTGCCAATTCGGGGAAAGAGTTTGCGGGCTTCCAAAGCATCGTAGACAAAGCTGAAAAGTTCCTCGGCCATGATTTCCACCTTTCTTCCGCCTGCTATACACGAAATCGAACTAGCCTGCACCCATCTTTCATATCTTCATTTGACCCAAGCCACTGAAACTGGCAAATTGCCGACAAGAAGGAGGACTTAAGCATGAAGGCAGTGGAAAGTGTTCTAGACTGCATCGGCAATACGCCCATGATCAGCCTGAGTCGATTCGGTACCCCCAATATTTTTGCCAAGGCCGAGTACCTGAATCCGGGTGGCAGTGTGAAAGATCGGGTGGCGCGGTATCTCATCGAAGAAGCCGAAAAGAGCGGCGAGTTGCGCCCAGGCATGATGATTGTCGAGGCCTCGAGCGGCAATACCGGTATCGGCGTATCGCTAATCGGAGTAATGAAAGGCTATCGGGTTGTGATCGTAATGCCCGAAAACATGAGCGAAGAGCGCCGGAAAATCATCCGGGCTTTCGGCGGCGAGCTGATCTTCACCTCGGCCAAAGGCAGCCTGCCCGAAGCGGTGGCCAAAATCGAAGAGATCAAGGCCGAGAATCCGGGCAAAGTCTGGGTACCGCAGCAATTCGAAAACCCGCGCAACCCCGAAATCCACTACCAGGACACGGCGCGCGAAATCTGGGAACAAATGGAAGGCAAGATCGACGCTTTCGTAGCCGGCGTCGGCAGCGGCGGCACCCTGTCTGGAGTTGGCCGATTTCTCAAAGAAAAGAAACCGGCGATACGCATCGTGGCCGTCGAGCCCAAAAACTCGGCTGCCCTGCTGGGCCAAGAGCCGGGTCTGCACCAAATCCAAGGCATCGGCGACGGCTTCATCCCGCCGGTACTCGATGTCGATCTGATCGACGATGTCGAAGTGGTCAGTGACGACGACGCGGTAGCCACCGCCCGCGCTTTGGCTCGCCGCGCCGGGCTGCTGGTCGGCACCTCTGCCGGCGCCAATGTTTGGGCCTCGACCCGGGTATCGGCCAAACCAGGCGGCGAACGCCGGGTAGTCACTATCCTGCCCGATCGGGCCGAGCGCTATTTCTCCACCGCTCTTATCTAGGTTCCAAATAAAGGTGGCTGTAAGAGGCGCCCCCGCTTTCGCCGGTTATCTCCAAGACCTCGGGCACCAGTTTGCCTTCTGCCATTTTCACGATAAATAGGCGGTTTTTCAAATCGGAAGCTCGTAGCACCGCGGTCAGGTAGCCGGGATCGGTGGACCACTCGGGAAACTCCCATTCTAGCAATCCAGCTGGCAGATCGAATTCGGAACTGACTTCGAAGCGATCGCGGTCGGCCTGGTAGGCAAAGACCCGCACAAAATCGTGAGGAATCACCAGGCACATGATCCGACCGCTATCGTCCGGCGCCATCGAACCGTTGCATGTCTGATGATCGGCGACGCTGTCGTCGAGCAAATAGAACTCGCTCATCGGGTAGTCGGTACCAGTAGAAAGATCATGCGCCCAGAGGTTCAGGTACACTTGCCCCAACCAGCGGCCACTCCCGTTGGATCCGGCGTCCATGGCCCGGTCATGCAACTCGCTAGCCTCGCCCAAAACTTGAATGCCGCCAGTCTCAATGGGCTGCAACCAGGTACGGCCATCCGATCCGTTGGTGCTTTTTTCCGACCAATCGCACCAGACAACGCTCTGTTCTCCATTCACAAAGCGAAAGTAACCCAGGTCCCCCGTCGCCACTAACTGCGCGTCTCCTCCCGCCAGATACCTGAGTTTGATCATCTTGGATCCGCTCGGAGCCCCCTGGCTGTAAACCACTCGGCTTCCGTCTGGAGATACCAGGGGATTGATGCAATCGATCTCATCCGACAGCAACTCGACCTGCGGCTGATCCACCCGGAAATCGAGTACCCGGATGCGGCCGCCCCCATCTACCCAGGTAAGCACTCCCTTTCGGCCGCCCAAGAAGGTGGTCAGTTCCTCCGCTGACACGCCCAGCCCGTCGATCGGCGGCACGGCATCCTCTACGTCCACTTGCACCACCCGCGTGAACTCCATATCGCCCTGCTTGCCGGTGATCTCGAAGTTCAACCGCTCGACGCCCAAGGGCACATCCAACTCAACCTCGAATTCGCCCTTCGGTCCCACCGTCACCAACACGCCCGCTACCGTCACCTCTTCCATCCCGGCAGCTTGTTCCGGCACCTGCCCTCTTATCCGCACCCGGGTCAGGTTCAGTTCTCCGGCCAAGCCGAGTTCTGGTTCGATCTGGAACAGGCCCGATTGATCCGCCGCTCCGCCCCCAGGGCTAGCCACCCGGACTACCGCAAGGTAGGTCGACACATTGGGCACGTCCCAGGCAAAATCTCCCCAGTCGGTATCCCCCGCGTTCACCGTGGCTATGGCCGGTTCCCAGTTCAGACCACCGTCAAGCGACAGGTCCAGCACCACGGTGTCGATCTCCTCACTGGTCCAAAGGATGTGATGTACCGTATTGCCGATAAGGGTCTCGGCCCCCACCGGGCTCAACAAGGTCACGCTGGCGTCTTGTCCTCCGATGATGGAAAACACCGAAGACAGGCCATAGACCGCGGGATAAGGCCGGTTGTAGTCTTCCACCAGCACCACGCATTGCTCACTGGCTAGGTTCGGTACCGTAATCGGCCAGTTGAGCCAGTCAGCCGAGCTGTGGTCCACGCCGACCGAGAGCACCACCGGAAAAGTTTTGCCGCCGTCAAGCGAGAGTTTGATGGCACAGTCATTGACGGCCTCGGTGGTCCAAGTAACCCTGGCCGCGGTTCCAGCCTGCCACTCGGTACCGGCGCCGGGCGATGTGACTGTAATTGAGGGCCTAGCCTCGACTTGCAACTGCACCGCATAACTTGTGGGAGTGTTGGCCGCGTTTGGACAATTCACGCTCACCTCGGCCTGGTAAGTTCCCGCTACCAGTGCCCCCAGGCTCACCTGATTGGCAAGCAGTTGGTCGTTGTCCGTGCCGGACCGAGACACCTGCAACCAGCCGCTAGGTCCTCCACCAAAGTCGATGGTAGATGTGGCGTCAGCCAAGGTGCCGGTCCCAGCATTGAGCACCGCGACAACGAGGGCGGCTGGATCACTTCCACCCGCTTGGGCCAAAAAGAGCAGTTCGGTCGGCTGCAAGGACAAAATCGGTTCCGCGCCGGCAGTGATCTGCAAATTGACCTGGTAACTCGCCGCCGAGACCGCGCCCCCGCCCGAGACGGTCACCGTGGCCGAAAAGGAGTCGACCGCCAAGCCACCGATGTCCACATCGTTGGTCAGGATCTGGGCATTGCCCGAGCCAGAGCGCAGCACGGTAAGCCAAGCAGCGTCGTCACTGACCGCGACATCGGCAAGCGTGCCGCCACCGGCATTGGCGACCGACACCATTTGGGCCGCCGGAGTCGATCCCGCTTCGATGGCGGCAAAGCTAAGCGAGGCGGGATCCAAGTCAATGATAGGATCAGGCGCGACCACCGCACCCAAGTAAAGATCCGGATAGTCCACTCCACCCACCCAGGTCACCCGGGTGGTCAAATCCGCGGACACCTTGATCAGATAAGCTTCTTTGGTGGAACCATCTCCCTTGGCCGCAATGTAATCGTCATGGTTAGACCAGTGGTGATTGTCCCAGCTGCCGTCCGGATCGCAGCCGTTGGCGGCGTGCACCGAAAAAACCTTGGCGCCGTCCCAATCACGAATCTGCAAACTGGCGTGCCCGTCGACGTTGTTCATCACCCGCTGCCCATTCGGGGAAACCCCGGCCGAGCAGCCATCGGCATACTTGCGATCGCTGGGGCCGGATAGATCGATGGCGTACAAGTCGTGACTGGCCCGGCAAGCCAAGCGCTGGCCGTCGGCCGAGATACCGGCCTCCCCCGAGTAGGCATGGGGGGGATTGCTCATCAAGTCCCGGGTGTCATGGCTGTCAATGTCGGTAGCTTTCCATACCCCAGCACTAAGCCAGATCACTTCTTGACCGTTGGTATGAAATTCCAAAGGACAATTATCAGTGGCGGCCCCGGTGGCAAGTTGGATACGATTGCCACCGTCGGCATCCATCACCAAGACCTTGCCCGTCGCTTCCAGCACCGCAATCCGATCGCCATGCGGACTCCAGCGCGCATAAAGCCCAGCCCCCAGGTCAATCGGATTCCATTCTCCAATCACGACCAGAAAAATCCGCCCGCCTTTGGAGTAAACAACGGCCCCATCAATCTCGTTATTAAGTTGATCAAGTTTGGCTTGCTCGGCCGGGCTTGGATTTGCATGCAACTCGGCAGAGTGAAGCAGCCCAAAGATCAGGACCGGCAACAAGCAGGCAAACATCCGGTAGCGCGGTAATCTTCCCAAACCACATACCTTTTTCCCTATCCCTTCCTATAGTTTGCCAAAAACCGGTCTAAGTCACAAGGGAGGGGCTCAATCGGCAGCGTGATAAGTCAAGGTCAGTTGATAATCGGACGCATGGTAGCCATAGACTCTTAGGTAGAAAGTACCGGGGCCGGCTAGTTGGCAGGCTTCGCTTTCGGTGCCCCCGTTCCAGGAACGGCAGTCGAATTCCGAACCGGTGGGCCAGGAGTTTTGACGAAGATACAAGTCTGGGTCACCGCTGCTGGCGGTCAGCTGGGCGTCGATGCTGCCGCCGTCGGCTACCTGGTATGGGCCGAAGTCTATCCATTGACCTTCCGCGACTTGATCGGATTTTGTGACCGTAACCGGATCGCCCGGGCCGTCGTCTTGGTTCTCGGAAGCGTAGCTAATCTCTAAAGTGAAGGAACTCTCGCTGGCGTAGCCGTGTACCGATACGTAGTATTGACCGGCGCCGCTCATTTGGCATTGCTCGCTGGAGCCGCCGGCGTAGGGACGGCAATCAAAATCGGCGGTGGTAGCTTGGGCGCCTTTTCTTAGGTACAGGTCGGCATCACCGGTACCGGTCATGAGCGCGGTCAAACCACCGCTTGCCGCCTCGAAGGGACCGTAGTGGATCCACTGGCCTTTTTGCACATTGCCACTTTCGTTCACGGTAATGGTGCCTCCAGTGCTAATGGGATCCTGGCTGCCTACCGATAGGTCAAGGAGCATTTTTACCTTTTCGTAGGTAATCATGCCGCCGGCCATGCTTGCGCCGCCGTGGGCAATGGGCAGCCACAGGAAATCGGGATGATCGCGCTTGGAATCTCCAATCCACTCGCCACCGATGATCAGACCCTGATGGTCGAGTTCGAGCACGTACTCATAGCTATCGTAGCGAGTGTAGTAGTCCACGTTGGCAGACAGGTTGCCGTCGGTTTCCGAATGGGATTCGGTGATGTACTCCAGGCGGGTCACGATATGAAAGAAGCGAGAGGCCTCGTTGCTGAATACATAGCTGCTGGGCATGCTGCCCCCGTAGATGATGGTCAGATCGAAGTCTGATTGAGCGGCATAGCCTTGCACCGAGACATAAACCTGGCTTTGGCCGCTGGGCACGGTGAGCTCACAGGTCTCGTTGGAGCTCCCGCTGTAGGGACGGCAAACGTAAGCGCTGCTGGTAGGTCTGGCGCCGAAGTTCAGGTATAAATCGGCGTCCTGGCTACCGGTCATGCTGGCTTTGAAGAGTGCGCCTTCGCTTACGCTGAAGGGTCCAAAATGCATCCACTCGCCGGCGGTGACGCTGCCACCCTCGCTTTGGCTTTGTCCCCCAACACTGGTAGCGCCAATGAGCTGGTTGGCTCGCTGATAGCTGATCTCTTCTCGGTGGGTAACATCAAAAGCACGCAAGGGCTGGTTCCAGACCTCGGCATCAAAGGTACGATCTTCTACAAAAGACTGTCCCTGCAGACCCAGGTAATTGGCCATCAGCACATGAAAAGTCCCGGGGTTGGTGTCCCGGCAGCCGGAATCCGGGCGCCCGTATTCGTCGTAGCTGATTTCGCCTTCTTCATCGTTGTCGTTGCAACGATAGGAAAGAAATTTGTTATGAGAGCTGGTGTAGAGCAAACTCAGCAAGGCCTTGAGATCGTTTACCTTGAAGCTCACCCCGTTGTAGGTCACTTCGTTTACCGGCTCGGGTTCCAGAATAGAACCGGGCGCCCAACCATGGCACAAGCCCCACCAAGTAGGAATGCAGTAACCATCACTCTGGCCGTAGCGCTTGGCACAATTCTCGCCCAAGCTTTCGTTACATTCGCTATCGCTAGTACAAGCTGTGCGATGGCTATTGCTGTCAATCCCGTGTTCCCGAGAGACCGCGTCCTCCACGCCACTCAAAGCAAATGCCTTCTCATATTTTTTTGCCGGAGAATCAGAGTTCACCCCATCCCAGCGATAGTTGATAGCATCTTGGTAAACCGGCCAATAGGAACCCGCCCAAGGAATCTGGCTAGCTTCGCCCTGGACCGGAAGCGCCGCAAAACTATACTCAAGATCTCCAGAGAAAATTTCCGGATCGTCTCGATAAGTCCAGCTTTCAGCCTGCCCAACACTGGACAGTCCCTCCCCCTCGGAAACGCGATCATCGGGAGCACAAGCATTTGACATAAACATAACAACCATAGAAAGAAACAACCCCGCCATAGAAATTCTCATCCCATACCTCTCATCTGTGAATTGGTGAAAACAATCAACATACCCATAACTAACACGCCTAACGCAGCGCAACATCCATCGGCGGGGAACTTATGTCAGCAGAAATTATTTGTCAAGTAATATTATGCTAATTGTTTAGTATTTCAATGTACACACAATAAATCTCATAAGGTATGGCGGGGACAGTATGGCGGGGACGGAGGAAGATTGCATGCCAGCCAGGTTGACCCAAGGCGTTTGTGCTTAGAACACCAAGCGCAGTTGCATGGATGGCTGGAAGTCGAGCCCGGCATAAAAAGTATTGGAGGAGTCTTGGTCTTCCATGCCGTTTTCATGGTTCAGGGTGGCTTCTCCGTGGGTATAGCTTGCAGTCAGCAATTGCCCAGTCAACCGCAAACGAAGATTGTCCAATAATGGAATTTCAAAGACCAGGCCGGCCTGGGCGCCGAGGGCATAGGCAAATGAATCCAAATCCGAGCTTTCACCCTCTGCCACGTACCATACATTGGAATCACGCAGGAAAAAGACACTGGTTCCGATTGCAGCAGTGAAGGATACTTCCACGGGTGCATCCGGATTGAAAATGACGCGTAAACCCCCAGCAGCTTCCCAATTTGACTGAGTAATGTCGCCGATTTCATCGGAATTTGAATAAGCTCCCATCACATTGAAGGTCAGCGCTAGTTTTTCGCTTAGGCGGTATTCCAACAAAAATTGTCCTTGTGGAACCGAAGCCCTCGGAGCCGACACGGTGCCAGCCAAGCCGGCCAGGCTGTAGTGATAGGGAAAGCTGCCCCGATACACCGAGCCAAAGCCTAAACCGGCGCCCACTGACCATTTCTCCTGCTTCGCATTTGAATCTGCCCACACGGGTCGGGCAATGCTCAACAAAACCAGCAATCCGGCAATCAATACACGAGCGCAAGACATAGCAATCTCCTTTCTGATTTCGCTCGGAAGCGAATCAGCCTGGTAGTTAAAAATAGCGACGCGACCCTACGTACGTACATAGCGAGACAAC
>JAUVBB010000088.1 GCA_030591445.1 Deltaproteobacteria bacterium
CATAGGCCTCTTGGCGCACGGATTCGAGATCGCTGTCAGGGGCGCGGGCCTCGTCGTAGAGCAAGAAGGTCAATTCGCTGTTGCCCAGGCGGATGCTATCGTTGTGGGCCAGCCGGTGGGCTTTGACTTTGCGATCATTGACAAAAACAATGCATTGTTTGTCGAGGCTGCAAATGTTGAAACAGCTGCCGTCAAAGTGAATATGCGCGTGGGTGTCGGACAGGCTGGTGTCGGGCAAGGCCACGTCGTTTTCGGCAGCGTGGCCGATAGTGGTGATGCGCTTGAATAGCGGGAAATTTTTTTCCTGGCCACCACTGGCAGCTCTGAATTTCAGGTTGGGCATGAATAGGGACCTCCGTTAAAATCGGCTGCGAAATGAGAAACCTCCGCCCCCGGGAGTGGCAAAGGGGACCCAGGCGGCGGAATCAGGGAGAAGCGGGATTTGTTCTTGTTTTTGAATGCGGTAGGGGCCGGTGCTGACCGAGTGGAAGTACAGGTTGGCATCGACGGCACCGTAAATCCAGGCGGCGACAAATAGGCCCAAGGACAGGTATTGTCCGACCCGCAGACCGCGGGCCAGTTCCAGGTCGGCCGCTGGGTATGTCCCGTTTTCGTTGGCCAGCGCGGAGAGCAGACCGTAGCAGACCATGTTGGCGGTCAGCGACAGACCACCGCCGGTGGCCAGAATGATGCCCTTGCCGGTTTCGCCGTTTTGAAACTGGCCCAGGCCGAAAGGCAAAAATGCCAGGGTCCGGCTGCGATGAATTTCTTCCCGCTGCAGATAGATCTTTTTCAATTGTGAGGGCAGTGGCTTCTGCTGTTTCTGACGAGCTTCGCTTCGCTCTCGTTCTATTTTTTCGAGCTTTTCCTTCATTTCGGGCTCGTTCCAGACGCGGTCGAAAAAAGCGATGGCTGGGGGCGGAATCAGAAAATCATCCAGACGGTGGCGCGGTCGCAAATAGAGCAGGGCGGTAAACTCTTGCCCGGCCAGTTGCTCTTGGCCCGTGTAGAAATAGCACAACCCCAGCATCTCTCTGGCTTTTACGATTCGGTCTTCCGCACTGAGCTGTACGGTCGGGTGGAGCAGGGGCTGGAGGCTCTCGATGGCGTTGGCGAAGTTCTTGTGGCCGAACTCGAGTTTGCCGCGCTCGAAGCGCTCTTGGATGGATTCGGCCTGCAGCGGGCCGACTCCCAGCAGGGATAAAAATATCAGGCTTAGGGTCATTCGCCAATTCATGGGACTGGCGCCTCCACGGATGCTTTTTGGAACTCGGCGCGCTTGGCTTGTACCACCGTTTTCTTGCCGGCGGTTACCTGCACCCGGGTTCGGAACTCACCGGCCTGGCGATCGACCACGCGCAAGCGCACTTCTCGCTTTGGCTTGCGCCCTTCCAGGGTGATGGTGATGGGTTGGACCAGACTCTGGGCGGCACTGCCCTTGAAGTTGGCATCGACGTAGACCCCGGCGCGGCTCAGATCGGTTTGCACCACCAGCAGCGCCGGCAGAAAGCGAAGTTTACGCCGGAAGGGCTCTTTCGAAGGCACCGTGATGTCGAACTCATCTTTTTGACAGGCATTGTGCCGGATGACGACCCGGTGTTGTCCTGTTTTGAGCTTGCCAAAGTAACGCTGACCATAGCCGGTCGAGCGGTCGTTGCTGGCCACCTGCTTGCCGTCGATCCAGATACTGTCGAAGTAAGGGTCGGCGAAAATCTGTACCGGATGTACGGTTTTTCGCGCGGGCCGCAAATGGGCATGCCTTTTTTGATCCGCGCGGGATCGGACCCGATCATGATCGGCCGGGGAGGGCTCGGCGACGATATTGGCATCGGCGTTGGCACTACCTGCGTCTACGGGACCGGCGTCTACGGGGCCGGCGTCGGGCAAGCCTATTGGCGCCAGGGCCACGGTTCCGGCGTCTGGTGCCAGTTCTTGTTTTTGTGGCCAGTGGCTCCAGATGGTCCAAAGAACAGCGCCCACCAGACAAAGCGTAATCAAGAAATACATGGACTTCATCAATCGTTGTCTAAGTCGTTGCTGGCGCCGAATACCATCGATGAGGGCGACGACCTCTTGCTGATCGGGATCCAGTGCCAGCAACCGGTCGAGCGCTTCGAGTGCCTGGCGGTACATGCCCGCCTTGAGCAGCGTCTTGCCTTTGGCCAGCAAATTAACGCTTATTTTTTGCCGCAGAGCTTGTAAGTATCCGCTCGGCGCTTCGAAGAAATATTTCAGTTCGGCGTCGACATCGTCGAGATCGAGCTCGGTCAACGATGCGAATAATTCTGTTTGCATGGCCAAGGCCGATTGGAAACGCTGTTCGGGCTCTGATGCCAGCGCCTTGTCGATAATGCGGGTGAGGGTGCTGCTGATGGCTGGATTGACTTGTTGCGGATGCGGATACTCGGCGTCGATGATTCGTTTGAAAACCTGATGCGGATTGTTGCCGGTAAAGGGCAAGGTGCCCGTGGCCAGCCAGTACAAGATGGTGCCTACCGAGAATAGGTCCGAGCGCAAGTCGAGTTCTTTTCCCTTCAGCAGTTCGGGGGCCATATGGGCCGGGGAACCCAGAATGCTTCCGGTCAGGGTCATTTGTTGCTGCTGATCAATGACCTTGGCGATGCCAAAATCCATGAGCTTGAGCGTACCTGACTCATCGACCATGATATTGTCGGGCTTCAAGTCTCGGTGAATGATTTTCAGCTCATGGGCGTGCGCCACCGCCTCGCAGACCTGAATGGCGATCATGGCGCCAACCTCGGGAAAGAAGGAATGGTTGTCTTCCATGAAGGCGCGTAAGGTTTTGCCGCGGACGAACTCGGTGACGATGTAGCTTTCTCCCTCGGCGGTTTCGGCGAAATCGAAAATTTCAATGATGTGCGGATGACGCAGGCGAGCAACCGCGCGGGCCTCTCGATGGAAGCGTTCCTTGCTCTGCGGATTGTTGGCCAGGTGCGGGTGAAGCACTTTGATGGCTACTTCGCGATCGAGGCTGGGATCTAAGCCTCGATAAACCACCGCCATGCCGCCCCGTCCGACCTCGCCCAGGATCCGGTAACGATCTATTTGTTCAGGAATTAGCTCCAATATTCGCTCTCACCTGGATTGGCGAACCTGTCGGTTCTGTCATACCTACATAGCCATCTATACCGTATGCTCGCTTTTGCTGTCAACGCGTTCTTCCTATTGTAAAAAGGGAAACCTGCACGGCTTGATTTAGGTATGATCTTTTTTTCAGACCATTAAGGGCTCCGAATCACTTGCTTCAATGCCCGACCGGAAGGTATTCTGTCCGGAAGGTATTCTGTGAGGGACGGAAAGTCTGTATCAGACGGAGGCAGGGCATGGCAGCCAAAACCTTTGTGGACCTTTTTGCCCAGCGAGTGAGGCAAACGCCGGTTGGCGTGGCCATGATGCGCTCGGACGGCTCTGATTGGCAGCCCTCCAGCTGGGCCGATTTGGACGAGCAAAGCGACCAGCTGGCCCACGGGCTGATTTCGCTGGGCGTAGCGCAGGACGAGCGAGTGGGCATTTTGTCACGCAGCCGTCCCAAATGGTGGGTGGCGGACTTGGCCATTCAAAAAGCGGCGGCCTGCACGGTACCCATACACGTCGATGCGGTCATCGACCACGTGCAGCATATTCTGAAAGAAAGCGGTACCCGCGTGATCCTGGTCCAGGATGAGCAACAGCTGGCCAAGATTCGGAGAATTGGAGATCAGACCGGCATTACCCACGCGGTGTTGATGGAGGGCGAGGGCCAGGCGACTGGTGAAGAAAGTTTTGAAAAGTTACTGGCGGCGGGCCGAGCCCACAAAGCAGAGTTTCCCGGTACCTTGGCGGATAGAAAGGCGCAGATCCAAGCCACGAGTCTGGCTAGCATTGTCTATACCGCCGGCACCACCGGTTTGCCCAAGGGAGTGATGCTGACCCACGATAATTTCGTGTTTGAGGCAGAAGCCCTGGCATTGGTGATGGCGGAGATTATCAACGAGGGAGATATCCACCTGCTTTGCCTGCCCTTGTCTCACATTCTGTCGCGGGTGATGCTATTGGCTTCGGTCACGGTAGGTTATGCCAATGCCTTTTCCAGCAGCCTGGATGCCCTGAAAGACGAACTGGCCAGCGTGCAGCCCAGTTTTGTGACCGTGGTGCCGGGAATTCTGGAGCGGATTCACGCTTCGCTACAGGGCCAAGTGGAGAAAAAATCCTGGTGGGCGCGCCGGGCCTTCAAAATGGCCGTGGCCGTAGGCGAGCAGGTTGCCCGTGCCCACGAGCAAGAGCTGCCGGTGCCCGTGGGATTGTCTATGCGGCATGGCTTGTTGCGTAAGGCAGCGCTGGCGCCTGCCATTCGAGCCCGTCTGGGCGATCGCCTCAAGTTTTTTGTCAGTGGTGGTGCCCCGCTTTCCCCCGACATTGCCGAGTTTTTCCACTCGCTTGGCTTGTTGGTCCTGGAAGGCTATGGCATGACCGAGAACGTGGGTGCCGCCAATGTTAACCGCTATAGCCGTTATCGCTTCGGTACCGTGGGGCCGCCTATTCCCGGCGTTGAAGAACGTCTGGCCGACGATGGCGAGATACTCATCCGGGGCAGAAACGTAATGGCGGGTTATTATCTGCAGCCGGAGGCTAGCAAAAAGGCGCTTGACGCCGACGGCTGGCTGCACACGGGAGATATTGGTCGCTTTGAGGGCGATGGTTTTCTGCGGGTGACCGGGCGTAAAAAAGATCTGATTGTCACCTCCGGGGCCAAAAATGTCTCGCCGCAAAACATTGAGAAGTTGATGCGGTCGAGTCCCTATATCGACAAACTCATGGTTTGTGGCGATGGCCGAAAGTACCTGACTGCCCTGGTGTCCTTGGACATGCAGCAAATCCAAGATTTTGCCAAAGACCAGGGCATCATCTTCGATGACACCGCTGAGTTAGCGGTCCATCCGCGGGTCCGCCGTTTGATAGAAGCCGAGATTGAAGAACGCAACCGGCAACTGGCCGGCTACGAGACCCTCCGCCGTTTTGCCATTTTGCCCGAACCGCTGTCGCGCGCCGCCGGCGAGATCACTCCCACCATGAAAATACGCCGCCGGGAGGTGGAGGAGCGTTACTTGGATCTCATCGATGCCATGTATGCCGAATCGGCCGAACGCGCAGACGAAATGTTTTTGGGGGAAAAATGAAACTGTTTATGACCTTGTTGGCGACCATGGTTGCGATTCATCCGGCTGCCAGCGCAGAAAATAGTGCTGCCAGTTTTTCTGATTCCGCGGCCTACGGAGAATTTCGCCGCGCCGGGTTTTCCGTCGTTGACGAGCGAATGATGGACCTCGATGGCGACGGACTGCTCGATGCCCTGGTACTGGAAAGGACTTTGGTTGGCATCGGCTTGTCAGCTTGGAAAGCATTGGATGATGACAGTTTTAAATTTTTGTCACGGGCGCCGCAAGTGCCGGCCAATTTGGTGGCCCGCTTCGATTTAATCGATTTGCACGACAAAGATCGGGCCTGGCTACTCGATTTGGCCGAAGACAGTCCCGACGAAGCCGATCATCGCGTTCGTCTATTTCTCATCCAGCCTACTGGGCTAAAGCAAGTCTTCGAAGCCAGCTATCGGGTGACCCACCCCGAGGAAGAGGCTGGGCGCAAGGCCATGCCGATTTCCGATTTTGGCCAGCGCAAGGCCGGTCTGGAGATTCTGCCCCAAAAAAATGCCTGGCCTCGCTTGCGCGTGCGCCAGGATCCGAAAACGATCTCCCTATCAGAGCATTCGGGACGGTATGTCATCGGTGCGCGTGAGGCCTTGTACCAAGCTCGCGCGGGTAGCTACCAGGTGCAGCAAGATAGCTATCATGATTTTATGACCAAAGCCTTGCCCGATAGTGTGACCGCGACCTCCCATCTACCCAGCGTGGAAGCAATCTTCCGCGCAAAATCAGCCGCCGATGGCGACTTGGCGTCGGCCTGGGTGGAAGGAGCCAGTGGCGCCGGTGCCGGCGAGTCGATCACGCTTTCTTTTAAACGAAAAGTTCCGGTGCGGATGGTTCGAATCGTACCCGGTTGCGCACAATCCATCGAGGCCTGGCAAGCGCATAACCGGCTAAGCCATTTCTCGCTGCAGTTTGAAAACGGAATTTTGCTTCACTTGGGACCGCCCGGCAGCGACGATTTGGATCCCGCTTTGGCGGACCGGGGTGAGTTCTCCTTGCCGGGGAGAGATTACGGGCGCCAGATTCTGGTCTTTCTGGCCAAACCGGTGAAGTCGGCCTGGGTCAAGCTCACCATCGAACAGACCAGCCCGGGCAACTCGGAGAACAACGAAACCTGCCTTGCCGAAATCTCCGTCCACCAGGCCTTGGTGGATGAGCCAAAACAGTAACGCCTACGATTAGAGACCCAACACGCTCCCGAGCTTCATGGCCAGGCTCATGTCTCCCTTGATTTTCAGCTTGCCGGTCATGAAAGCCATTTGTCCGTTCAGCTTTCCGGTGACCATGTCCATGAAATCGGCATCGGTCATGGTAATGGTGCATTTGGCGTCTGCGTTTTCGCCTTCGCCTACCTCGCCACCGCTCTTGGTGGTGTCTACCCACCAATTGCCGCCATCATCGCCGGTGACGATGAACTGATAAATGGCATTGACCTTGGTCACGTCATCGCCCTTGGTCTTGAGTTGTTCGGGCAACTTGGTTTCGAAAATCTCTTTCGGTGTCATGGCTTACCTTCCTTCTTGGTACAGGTTCTTAATTGATTGACAACTCAGTCAATGTTATAAAACAAGGTAACACGCCGCTTAATCCTTGTCAATCCACAAAATTCAGGCAAAGCTAGCGACCTTACCAAGCAAAGGAGCGCGAGCATGAACGAAGCCAGAAAAAAAGATATGGAGATGTTGCAGGCGCACTCGGCTGAAGAACTGATGGAAATATTTTTTACCCATATTCGCAACGTTTGGCGCGTGGACGGCCTGTATTTTTTAGGCATTGAAGAAAAATACGGCACCCAAGCCGCCACCGAAATCGATGCCGAATGTCATCGAACTTTGGGCTTGCTGGAAGCAAAAGTCTTACCCCGCGTCTTGGGTCTAAGCAAACGCGGAATCCCAGAGTTGGTAACCGCCCTGCAGCACTCGAGTTGGTCCTTGGACCTTCAGGACAAAGTCTACGAGGTGCAAGAAGACAAGGCCGTGCTGACCGTCACCGCCTGCGCCACCCAACTGACCCGGCTCAAAAAAAACCTGCCCGTATTTCCCTGCCAGCAAGTGCGCAAAGGCTACCTGGAAAACTTCACCCAGACCTTCAATCCCGAACTGACTTGCACCTGCCATTTCTGCCCCCCGGATGAGCGTCCTGAAGGTGCCTGGTGCAAATGGGAGTTCACCAAAAAACCCTCCGCCTGATCCCAGCAAATCACTTGACCCCGACGCAATAATACCGCTATACAAGAACCCGTCGATTCGCCGGCGTGGTGAAATTGGTAGACGCACGGGATTCAAAATCCCGCGGGTGTAAGCTCATGGGGGTTCGATTCCCTCCGCCGGCACTTTTTTTAGCCCGCAAGCCCTATGCAGCAAAGGCTTGCGGGTTTTTTGCTTCAAACGGGGAAAAGACCTGTCAGTCAAGAAACAAAGCGAAACAAAACCCATCTGTGGAAGAAACAAGTACAAAAAAAGCACAAACTCAGAACAGGCTTGAGTGCCGTTTTTCCTTGGTCTTACCAGGCCCTGGCAGGCAATCTAGAAGGCGAACAGGCGGCAAAGGCCACCGGATCAATGAGTTGGCGCGAATGGCCGCAGTGGTGTCCATGAGACTTGAGGAACTTTGCAATCGTTGAGAATGTGAGCTGGGTTGCTATTCTCTTTTTTGGCCAGGGAATTCACATCTAAGAGCAACAGGCCATGACACATGGATGCGCCTGTCTTTCGTGCCATATTGCTCAACTAGCTTTGTTAGGTAGCAGCCAGGATTTCGATCAAATTCATTAGCCTGCATTTCAAAAAAACCATTCCACACCGGACTGTACTTTGGCTTAGATCCTTGGCTGTATACTGGCTTGACGACAACGATAGTAACCTGGCGGTTGATGGTTGTTGATGTGTATTGCACTGGGCGAGTCCCCGTAGTTGTTTCGTTGTAGTCCACACCGCCAACGGAGCCACTAGTATTAGTGAAATAGGGCAGGAAAATCGTTTTTTGGGAATCATACATTTTCAAGTCAATATACAATGAGATCACCAATTCTGCATCCGATATGGAGTCTACTAGCTTCATTCCTGACGCTTCGAGTATCGACCTGAATAATCTAAATATTTTTTTCTCTCTGATCGTAATTAGATCAGGGATGAAGAGGTGAAACGTTTCATCGACCTTTGGATTGAAATCAGGATCAGTGTCAGTGACAAGATAAACTCGGTTACCACAACCGTAGGATAGAAGGAGAAGAACTATTGATGCCAATTTTAAGTAGCTCTTTCTCACGGCCATCCTCCCAAGTGACGAAGTTCAGATAATGACACATGAAATATCATACCGCTGGAAGGATTGCCAATGGTGAAGGCGAGTGGCAGGTCCTGTGGAACGAACCAATAAAAGCAATAGGGGACGTTCCTGACTAATATGACTTGTCTGTATATTTTTTCTGTGATAGGCGGGGATGATGCCACGCGGACCAAGATTAGATGCGCCGGGACTACTTCATCACGTTCGGGCACGAGGGATTGAGCGGAGAAAGATCTTTGTCACAGATAGAGATCGGAAAGACTTCATTGAGAGATTGGAGCTTGTCTGTGCCAAAGACGCTGCGTTCGTTTATGCGTGGGCTTTGATTCCGAACCATTTTCACTTGGCGATACGGACAGGCGTCAAGCCACTCTCGACGACCATGAGGAGGTTGCTCACTGGTTATGCTACTGCTTTCAATCTCAGGCATCGCCGTGTGGGACACGTTTTCCAGAACCGCTTTTGGTCGAAGGTAGTGGAGGATGAGAGTTACTTTCTGGGCTTGGTACGTTACATACACCTCAATCCAATTCGAGCCAAGATAGTGAAAGGCGCCAGTGCGCTCGGTGACTATGACTGGACAGGGCATAGCGCACTCATGGGTGGCTCCCAGTACGGATTTCAGGATACAGACGAAGTCCTCAATAGGTTTGGCCGAAGCCTCTCGACAGCGAGGCGGGGACTGGTTGATTTCATGCTTGAACCCCAGGCTAATGAGGAGAGCTGGGTTTTCCGTGGTGGTGGATTGGCCAGAAGTATGGGTCGTCGACCCACAACCGAAGATGCCATCTCTCGATCAATGCAATCGCCTCGAAAAAGAGAAAAACAGGCCTTTGATGAGCGAATACTTGGGGATGGGCAGTTCGTAGAGTCAGTGCTGGATATGGCGGAGGAAGAGATCTCCCCGTCTTCCCTTTCACCTACAGAACGTAGGCAGCAGATTCACGACCTGATCATGATTTTGGGTAGACGGACAAAATTGGATTTTGAAGAAATCGTTGGCCGAGGTCGACGCCATGTCGTTGCCCGCGCACGGTGGGCCATTGCCTGGCTTGCGATTCGCAAGCTGGGAATGACAGCCACCGACACAGCCAAGGCACTCGGTCAAGGCCCCACGGCGGTCATCAAGCGTGCTGCTCGCGGGGAGAAGGTTCTCGCTGATTTGGGAATTGCACCGGAGAAAATAATAGCAGAGCTAGACAAGAAGAAATCCCGTTAGTCACGTTAGTCATCAACGTCCCCTTACGATTGGACGTTAGTCAATTTTAGTCATCAACGTCTCCTTGTGATTGGAGGGTAAATGAAAATCCGGGTTATGTGGCTATGCTTCGCAGCAGGCTTGCTGGCGGTGGTGCCGGGAGGGTGTTCGAATTCTGAAACAGCCGCTGGCGATTCGGGTGTTGTCACGGATGCGGATGCGGGAGTGGAAGAGGATACCGATGATCCCGGTGATATCGACGATGTTGTTGACGCCGGCCTGGATGCTGGCGATGACGCTGGGGTCGACGACGACGCTGGGGTCGACAATGACAGCGGAGCCGATACGGAAGCAGGCGATAGCGATCCGTCGAGCCTACTGAGCTGTGTGCAGGTCTGCACTCCGGGTGGATATTGTGTGCCGCCAGGAGAATGTGATGGCAGCCGCTGCATTACCCCGGAGTCTGCGTTGGTGGTTTGTGGCACGGATAACGACTGTGTTCCGGTGGGCAGTTTTTGGGATGGGGGTACTGATTGTCAGACTTCGGAGGCGGACTGTAGCCACAGCGCTTTTACCGGAGACGTGCTAGAGGCCTGCATTGAGATCGACGGTGCCGGCTATTGTGTGCGTATTCCTCAGCACGATACTGATTGTGAGAATCGCAACGCCAAGGATATCGAGTGGCAGGACATCGAAGGCAATCCGGTGACCGTTTGCGGGCGTACCAGTTATATTTGTGAAAACGAATTTTGTGTGCCCGGCTGCGATGTCGACGCGGATTGCTCAAGCTCGCTACGACCCAAGTGTGATGTCGAGCAGCGCCACTGCGTGTGCACGGAGGCAAGCTGCGGCGTTGCCAACGATGGGCGCGTGTGTATGCCCGTAGGATCCTGCGGCTGCAACGAAGATGCCGATTGTCCGGGCCCCGGCTTCGACCAATGCTACCAGGGCCTGTGCGGCTGTTCGGACACCGCGTCTTGTCAGGAACTCTTGCCCGGTTTGAACACCGTGTGCGAAGCCTCTCCCTAGAAATCTTCCCAGCTCAGATCGACGGCTTGTCGTTGACAGATTCTTGTCAGAAACGGACAATCAAGGACAGGAGGGCATACAATGATGAGAACGCGAACAAACTTATGGCTGGGACTCTTGCTCGGACTGGGGACCATGGGATGCGGCGGGGGTTCCGGAGGTAGCGAAGATCTATGTAAGGATGTGGATTGTTCGGGGCATGGAGAGTGTGGGGTCGTGGCTGAGCAGCCGCTTTGCGATTGCGAAGACGGCTACCTGGTTTCATCAGACGGCACTCGCTGCGTGCCTGGGGTCGAGGATCCTTGCCGGGAATATGACTGTTCCAATTTCGGTCGCTGCCGGGTCGATGCTGACGACAATCCTTATTGTGAATGCAATTCCGGCTACTTCCCAACCGGCGATGGCTTGGACTGTATTGCCAACACTTGCAGCGAAGATTGTGGTCTGCGCAATTGTTGCGGCGATCACTGCTGTGAGCCGGTTGCTTCTAACGTCAGCGAGTTTGGTGATTTACCGGCCAGCGGATCGTCCAAAACCGCCTCGGGCAGTTTCGACACCGAGAACGACTGTAGCGCGGGATCGGCGCTAGGCGATTGTGAGTTGCTTAGCCTGGTGTACTCGCCGGATGTCTGTGTTTGCCGAGTGGGCGACCTGAAGATCACCGGTACGCTGAAGGTAACCGGGGAACCGGCCTTGGCCATCTTGGCCGCGACCACCATTCTGGTTGAGGGGACCATTGATTTATCAGCCAGCATGGAGCACGCCGGGCCAGGGGCCGAAGCCCAGTCCTTACCGGCAAGCTATCGCCTGGGTGGCATGGGCGGTACTTTTGGCAGCCTGGGCGGCAATGCCCCCTTGGGTTCGGCCTTACGCGGCACCAAGGAACTGGTACCCTTACTGGGCGGAGAAAATGGACAGGATAGCTGCGGGGATCGTCTAGGTGGTGGTGCTGGCGGCGGGATTCAGCTTTCGGCCCGGGTGTCGGTCACGGTAACTGGTGCCATTCACGCCAACGGCGGTGGTGGCCAGGGCGGCTTGGGTGCGCCTGATGTTGGCGATAGTTGCGTGGGTGCCGCCGGGGGAGGCTCGGGTGGTGGTATCCTGATCGAAGCGCCACAAGTAACCATCTCCGGGGCAATTTATGCTCATGGCGGCGGCGGCGGTGGCGGGGGTAATTCCACCGGTGGTGCCGGCGCGGCCGGTAGCGATGCAAGCGCCACGGGAACGCCAGCGCTGGGGGGCGGCGGTCGGGCCGACGGAATCGGTTGTCCTGAAGATCACACGCTGGATGGCGGCGACGGCGGGGAAGGTTCCGTAGGTGATTCCCCTGGTGGCAGTGGTCAGGGTACCGATAGAATTCTGTGTTTTGAAGAAGAAAACTCTCACTTCGTGGGTGGCGGTGGCGGGGGTGGTGCCAGCGGTCGCGTCCGGGTGATGACCTGGGGCGCGTCGTCTTGTACTTGCACGGGTACCTTCTCGCCTAGCGCGACCCAAGGAGTATTGAAGGGCGGTTGAGTGTCGGCTCGCTATTCGCTGCTAAAAAAGAAGTTGGGCCTGGATTTGGCCGAAGGTGCCGAAGCTGGTGCCGTTGGGTTTGGTTTGGCCGAATTGGAACTTGAGCGAAGCTGAGTGGCCGCTAAGCCAATAGTTCAGGCCGCCGTAGATGGCAATCAGGTCGCCGCTGTCTCCGTCGGCTTCGGTGGCTTCGTACCAGTCGAGGCAGGCGACCACTTCGTAACGGTCGTAGCGTAGGCCCAGCTCTGACATCATGCCATAGCCGGTATACTCACTGGCGGCTCCGCCGGTGGCGAAAAAACGCCGGGCACTGCCGTCGCTGTAGGCGCGGCGATCGCCGTGATCGTACATGACGAAGTTGGCTTGCCCGCTCAGACCCAGGAGTTTCGCGTTGTCGAGTGGCAGATCAAAGAAGACATCGGCAGCCAGGGCAAAGTAGTCGGCGCGGCTTTCGAGCTCACCGGTGGTTTGCCGCAAGGTGACATTGAGATCTTTTTGCCAGTCGGCGCTGACACCCAGGGAGATGATCTTCTTGGTCGAAATCAGCCCCTCGTCGGTCTGCTTCAGATAAAGTCCATCGTAGAAAAAGCCACCCGTGCCCGCGCCACCTTCGGCATCGGCCAGGTTCAAAGTCAGCCGGGCGGTCATGCGCGGCCAGTCGTTGGGATTGCGCGGGTCCGCGACAGAGCCGCGCACGCCGTTGAGGATGGCCAGCCGGTACTCCAGCATTTGGCCCAGCACCATGCCGCGCAACATGACCCCGAAGTCTCGCCAGACCAAATGGCTGCCGGCCGGATAGCGGATGAGCCCGCCGTGATAATCGAGTGAGTGCAAGCTGACCGCGCCCTGCATGCCGTGGTGGGAGAAAGGTACCAGCAGCATGCCTGCGTTTATTTGCAAGGCCTCGCCCAGCTTATACTCCAGCCAGGCATCCTGGATGAAGGTTCGACCCGAAAAGTCGCCTCGCTTGCCCAGGTTGGGATTGTCGGTCTCGACGAAGAAGTTAATCTGCTCGTTGAGCTGACCATAAAGCAGAATGCGTAGCCGGCGCAGATAAAAATCACTGTCCCAGCTGTCCGGGTCGGGCGCACCGTCTGGATCGAAGGCAGCCCAGCCCTGTAGCAACAAGCCCAGCTTCAGGTGTTTTTGATCGTCGCCAATTTGTACCGCGCCTCTGGCCATCGATGCGGTGCCCAACAGGGCCCACAACAAAGCGACGCTTGCCCAGATCAATCTCTTCCCTTTAAATCTTTTCGTCATACCTTTTGCTCCTCGCATCCCATCCCCATGGTTTTTTCAGCGCAGTATGTGCGCCGGGCCCGTTTCTGACCGATTAAGGGGGTCCAGGTCAAGAGTGTTTTGCATTGCACCTTGCTGGTTGCAACCGGAGCTTGGGTTCATTATGCTGACGGGTATATGGGTGGGGCGCAGGAGAGAAAGCTATGTTTGGGTTGAGTGAAAAAAGTATAGTAAATACAAGCTCTTATTTCTTAGTGGGGCTTTGTTGCTTGCTGGCGCGGCCGGTCTGGGCCGATGAAGGTATGTGGACTCCGGACAACCTGCCCGTCAAAATCCTGCAGGAAAAACATGGTTTCGAGCCCGACGCCGACTGGCTGGAGCATGTTCGCCTTTCCGCGGTTCGCATCGGCCGATCTGGTTCAGGGGCCTTTGTCAGTGCTTACGGCTTGGTGGCCACCAACAACCATGTGGCGGTAGATCAGTTGCAGAAGATGTCGTCAGCCGAGCGAGATTATTTAAGCGATGGTTTTTATGCCCAGACTCCGGCGGAAGAAATTCGCTGCATGGGCTTGGAACTAAACGTTCTGGTTTCTATGCAAAACGTGACCGCCAAAGTGATGGCAGCGGTCAAGCCCGGTATGGCAAAAGAGGTTGCGCTACAAGCCCGCCGGGCTGTTTGTGCCCGCATCGAAAAAGAAGCCATGGACCAGAGCGGCCTGCGCGCCGACGTTATTAGTTTGTATCAGGGTAGCGAATATTGGCTGCACGGTTATCGTTCCTATACCGATGTGCGTCTGGTTTGGTCCCCCGGCCAGCAGGTGGCCTTCTTTGGCGGTCAAACCGACAATTTCTCATATCCCCGCTATGATCTGGATGTGGCCTTTTTTCGGGTTTACCAGGATGGCAAGCCCTTGCGACCAGAACATTATTTACGCTGGAACTCGGCCGGACCCAGTGAGGGAGAGCTGGTATTTGTCCCGGGTCATCCCGGTTCGACCAGCCGGCTGCACTCGGTGGCGCAAGTTCGTTATCATCGTGAGGTGGTTTTGCCGGCCATGGAGGAGACCACCGAACGCGTCTTGGCCGGGCTCAATGCCTATGCGGCCCGGGGCCCGGAACAGCAGAGGCGCGCCCAGGCCTATCTGTTTATGGTAGCCAACCAGCTCAAGGCGGTCTCGGGCATGCGTCGAACCTTGGCCGATCGGAAATGGATGAAGCGGCGGCAGCAACAAGAGCTTGCGTTTCGTGCGCGCGTGGCCTCGCGCCCAGAATGGCAAAAGAATTATGCCGGTGCCTGGGCAAAAATCGAGGCCAGCTTGGCAAAAGGCCAGCAGGAATTTGCCCGGCAGACCTATCGTAAGTTACATCGTTTTGGCCTGCCTGGAATCGCCATGGCCATGGTGTTACTGGGCGAGGAGATCCAGAAGCCCGACGCCAAACGGATGGCCGGTTTTCATGAGTCGGAGCTTTCGCGGGTGAAGTTTTATTTGCTTTCCCCGCAGCCGCTTCACCGCGATTTGGAAGCCGTGATGTTAGAGTTGGGTTTCCGCGGTTCGCTCGATAAACTTCCCGGTGATGATCCTTTTGTGCAGATGCTACGAGGCTTGGGCGAGCCCAAGCAGGCGGCCGAGAGCATCATCGGTAAGACTCGTTTGCTGGATGTGGCTTTTCGAAAGGAACTGATCGAGGGAGGATCCCGGGCCATTGCCCAAAGCGACGATCCCCTCTTGTCACTGGCCCGCAAGACCCTACCCGCTTTGCGCGCCAACCTACAGTGGCGAAAAAAACATATGGATAGCGTGTTGGTGCCGGCCCTGGCCCAAATTGCCGAAGCTCATTTTGCCGTCTATGGCAAGGATACCTACCCGGACGCCAATTTTACTTTTCGTTTGTCTTTCGGCACCGTGCGTGGTTATCCCATGAATGGCACCCGGGCGCCCTACCAAACCACTTTGTACGGGCTGTTCGATCGGGCCCTGGGCTTTGATCGCAAAGGGGATTGGCAACTGCCCGACTGGTTCTGGCAGCGCAAAGACCGGCTTGATCTTGCCACTCCGGTCAACTTTGTTAGTGACTGTGACATTACCGGCGGCAGTTCGGGTTCGCCGGTGATTAACCGAAAATCCGAGTTGGTCGGCATCGTGTTCGACGGAAATATGGAGAGCCTGGCCGGCCGGTATTTTTTTGACGCGGTATCCAACCGGGCGGTGTCGGTCCATGCCGCCTATGTCATTGAGGCCCTGCGCAAGTTGTATGACGCTGCCGATCTGGCCGACGAGATCGAGGCCCCATGAGTCCCAAACAGCCCACACCACCGGTATTGGTCCGTTGCGCCCATTGCCGGTACAATTTCGAAACGCGCAAGTTTGGCCAAATTCGCTGTCCCATGTGCAAGACCGAGATCTTCATCGAGCCTCCAGAGGGCGCAGAGCAAGCAGCCGAGGAAAGCAAGCCGGCCGTCGAACTGGATGAGATGCCGGAGCTGTCAGCCCGGCCCCATGAAGAAGCGAACGAATCCGTGGCCTCGGCCGCGGAACTTGTCGATGATGGCTCAGACCGGCAGTTTTTGCCTGCCTGGGAGTCGGGCGAGGGCTCGCTTTGGCGGCGTTTCGTGCTTACCCTGCGTCAGATGATGTCCGGACCGGCCCAGTTTTTTGCTCATTTGCGGGTGGATCAGTACCGGCGGGCGCTGTCCTTTGGCTGGATTGTGTGCACGCTGGCGGTGGCCCTTTTTGCCCTCTATGGTCTTTGGCAACTGGGCCAGAACGAGGAAGAGCTGATTCGAAATGCCAAGCTGGGCACCGAGGAGCAGCGCCGGCAATTGGTCGATACCGTGCGTAGCTCATTGATGATGAGCTTGTTCGGTTCGCCTTTGTTTGGTTTGATTAACGTACTGCTTTCTTCGGTGCTCTATCATCTGGGCATCAAACTGGCCGCCGATCGCAACCAGGGTTTCCGCGCCACTTTTCGGGCCACGGCCTACGGTTTTGCGCCCTTGTTGCTGGTCGCTGTGCCCTTCGTCGGTTATCTCATCGGCGGTATGTGGTCACTTATCTTGCAAGTAATAGCTTTGTCCCAAGTACACGAGACCTCTCCCGCCCGAGCGGCCCTGGCGGTTTTGCTGCCGGTCACTGCCATGTTGCTGCTGCTCTATACGGTGGTGCCATGAACCCAAGTCATAACGAGAATGATTCCCAATCCGCGGAGGCGACCTATCTGCGCGCGACGGCATCGGTAGAAAGCGATCATCCCCAGATTCGTGAGCTGGTCGCAAAGTTGAGCGACGGCGCCGCCGATATTCACGAGACGGCCCGGCGCATATTTCTCTGGACCCGGGATGAGATCCCTTACAGTCTGTTCAATCCCTTCGAGCAAATGGAACATTACCGGGCCACGGCCATCATCAACCGGGGCCGCGGTTACTGCGTCCAGAAGGCGGTGGTGCTGTGTACCCTGGCGCGGGCCGCTGGCATTCCCGCCCGGCTGATCTTTGCCGACATCATCAACCATCGGGCCGGCGAGGCCATGGAACAACTCTTTGGTTCGCTGCGTTTTGTCTACCATAGCTATGTAGACATGTATCTGGGCGACACCTGGGTCCAAGCAGTTCCTTCTTTTGATCGGAATTTGTGCGCCGAGCAAGGCTACCCCGTGGTTGAATTCGACGGTCACCACTCGGCCTTGTTTCCAGATCGCGATGCCCAAGGCCGTCGCTACATAGAGTATGTTGCTCGTCACGGCCACTTCGATGACGTGCCCTTGACCGCCATGTTGCAAGCCTGGGAAGACTATTACGGCCAACAACGAGTGGCTTCCTGGAAAATTGCCATGGCCAATGGCGGGCCCGAATCTTTGTAATTTTTGCCATCCCGTCGAACTTTTTTTCGCAATTTCCTCCATACATTCTGCCTTTTTATCTCGACTGTGATCTAGATCACTTGTTTTTTCAGTGACTTAGCTGAATATCGAGAGGTCAGTAGGCGTCTTTGCTTTACAGAGACGGCTTATTCCTAAACGGAGGGAAAACATGAAATCGAAATATTTGCTGATGATGGGATGTTTGGTGTTGGTTTTTGCTGGGAGCGCTTGTGTGCACACGGGCTTTACCGCCACTGCCGGATTACAGTCCAAGGCTCGGGCAGACGATTGCTTTATCGACGTTGTGCTCGACGGCAGACCGGATCGCCCCTACCAGGTGATTGGGCGCATTACCACTACCAGTTCGATGCCCGGGATCTTTGCCTTGGGTGAAAACGAAGAAATTGCCTTGGCTCGGATGAAGAGAGAAGCCTGCCGGGTTGGCGCCCACGTAATTTTCAACATCGGTACCGACAGCCAGGGCCACTGGGGTTATCGCCATTATTCACGTTCCACCCGGGGCGGGGCCACGGTGGCGGTCTATGTCTCGCCCAGCGACGGGCAGGTGCTCAATCCACCACTTGGTTTTCGTATAGTCGACAGACGCCGACCGCTTCCGGCCCCGGTTGAGTTGGTTGATAAAGCTAACGAAACAACCCCAGCCCAGCATGAAAGTAGCGATATTCCGCTGCCGCCGCCCGAGATTGATTCAGGGATGAGCTACTACCAATAGGCTAGGCGTAATGCGTAACTGGAACAAGCCGTTGGGTGCGAGGTTTATCCCTGCCCGGAGTCTATCGTACTGCCATAACCTTGATGCCTGATATCTGAGCTTGATTCCCGTGAAACGATGTAACGTAACGTAATGTGTAATGTTTTGTCGTGTAGTGTCAAGGTTTGCTCTCCTGGATTATTTGATTGATCCTCTCGAACGCGTATACTCAAAGTTTACCAAGAGACCCACGGAAGGGGAAAAACGGATGTCGAGATTCATTCGTCTTATCGCCTTGCTTGTCATTGTCCTCGTGGCAGGTTGTGCTCCACGGATGCCCCCGTACTTCGAGAACGCGCAGGCGAACAAGCGTTTTCCCCCTGGCGAATACGTTTGCTACACGGCCAGCTCGGCTGAGTCCATGGCCGATGCCGAGGCGCGTTCCAAGAAGGGCGTCGCCGAGCAGGTTCGTTCGAAGATTACAGCGGTGAGCAAGTCGTATCAGCGAGAGACACGCAGGGGAGGTGGAGCCGTATATAGCTCGGACGACCACGTTGTTGTTGAGGTTGAGACTTCGTTTACTAATGCTGAGATGATCGTGATCGATCCGGGTTCCTGCGGACAATACAAGGGCCGCTACTATGCATTTGCGTATTTGCCGAAGGGCAAGTTCCTTGCTTTGGCTGCGGCTGAATACAAGAAAGACAACATTCCTTTCCGGAAAGCAGTGGAAAGGGCCGGGCGTGCCATGGGGCTCGGGGGGTTCTCGACCGCTTACGCCACCGCGAAAGCGCACATCGGAAAGATGCGCGCAGGGGCGCTCGAGATTCGAGCGGTGATGGGGCGGCAGTTTGAAGAGTTCGGGAAAGACGAGCAGGCTTGGGAAGACCTCTTGTCTCAAAGGAGTGAGCGTCTGGAACGGAGCCGAATCTTAGTGGCGGTCGAGGCCAGGGGAGGTCAGAACGAGGCGCGGGTGCTCGAATCCAAAATATGCGGCGCGCTTGGAGCGCTC
>JAUVBB010000379.1 GCA_030591445.1 Deltaproteobacteria bacterium
CGGGCTACGCCCTCCGCCCCCAGGGAACGATAACAGGGGGACATTTTCCCTGAGCAGTTAGGGAGGACACTTTACTTGAGCAGAGACATGATTTTTCAATGACTTGCGTAAGCACTCGTCTACCTGGCTCACGATCCAGTCTGGCGTGGAGGCTCCGGCGGTCAGACCTACTCTATTTACCGATGCAAAATCGATTTCAGTCAAATCATCTGCCGACTCCACATGATGGGTTCGGCTCTGGACTTGGCGGCAGATTTCGGCCAAGCGGCGGGTATTGGCGCTGTTGTGACCACCAATAACCAGCATTAGATCCACCCGGGCGGCCAATTTTCTACTTTCATTCTGCCGCATTTCGGAATCATCGCAAATGGTAAAGGCTGACGCGGTGTCGGCTTGCCGCTCCCGACAGGCCGCCACTACCCGCTCAAACGCTTCGCGCGATTGAGTGGTTTGGGCGACCACGCCCACCGGTTCGGACAAATCCATTCCAGCCACTTCGTCTGCTCCCGTCACCACCGATACCTTGCCGGTAGAGTAGGACAACAAGGCCTGCACCTCTGGATGACCGGAATCTCCTAACAGCAAGACCGTTCGGCCCTGTTTTAAAAACTTATCGATGTGTCGACGCGGCACTTTCACCCGCGGACAGATGGCATCAACCCAATCGATGCCCAATTCCTTGGCACGAGCAAACTCCGCCTTGGTGATGCCGTGCGTGCGCAACAAGGTAACCCCGCCGATACAATCGTCAATCCGCTCCCGCGGTTCTATGCCTAGCTTGGCCAAACGCGCGACTTCCTGCGGATTGTGAATCAGAGGGCCCAAAGTATAGACTGGACGCACTCCTTTCTGGATCAGTTCTTCCGCCAAACGGGAGGCGCGCTGCACTCCATAACAAAAACCGTTACTTTGAGCGTGGAGTATCTGCATCGAGTCAGCCAGCATCGTTTTGGGCACGCGCCTCGACCAGAGCCACGATCTGGTCGGCCACCTGCTCTGCCGAAAGCGGGCTGGTATCTAGAATCACCGCATCCGCGGCCGGTTTGAGCGGAGCCACCGCGCGCTGCTCATCGCGCTGGTCACGTTGTTGGACCTCCTGCAGGGTGCTTTGCCAATCCACGTCTTTGCCCTTGGCACGTAGCTCTTCAAAACGCCGCCGCGCCCGGACTTCGGCCGAGGCCTGTACGAATACCTTGATTGGCGCTTCGGGAAACACCACCGTGCCGATGTCGCGACCTTCCATCACCACAGCTTGCCGGCGGCCGAACTCTCGCTGGGTATCGAGCAAGGCGTCGCGGACCGCCGGATGGACTGACACCTTCGAAGCCGCCTGTGAGATCCTCGGCTCGCGAATACTGGTCGTAACCTCCTCTTCGGCCAGCCAAACTCGTTGCCCCTGGGAGCCTTCGGCAAACCGGACTTGGAGTTTGGCGGCCATGCGGCCCAAGGTCTCGCCATCATCAAAATCAATCTTTTCCTGGTCGGCCTGCAAAGCCAGGCATCGATAAAGTGCGCCGGTATCGACCAAAACATAGCCAAGTTTGTGCGCGACCAAGCGGGCAACCGTGGTCTTGCCCGAACCCACCGGCCCATCGATGGCCACCACCCGAACCTCACCTTTACTTGCGCTCATTCTTTGCCTCTCCCTCGGTGGCGATTTTGGCATCCGCAACCGAGGTGCCAAACACCTTTTGCATCTTGGCCAACTCGCCGGCCAAGCGATCCATCAGTTGTCGAAGTTTGTCCGCCTGCAATTGCATCGACCGCTGGTCCTCGTCTTGGCTGCCGCAAGCATCGAGTAAGTGCTTAAGCAAACTGTCTCCCCGCGGCCAATTCTCGGTCGCGGTGACCGAATCTACCGCGGCGGCAATCAAGCGCGGCCAGTAATGGGCCGACGCAATCGACCAGGCGAAATCTTCCTCGGCCAGCACCTGGGCAGTCATGCCCAGCCCAGACCAAAATTCGCGGGCCCGCTCTATCACCCCGGCATCGATATCCTCTGCCGCCGACAGCAAACAGACTTTACCGGTCAAGACAGAAGGAGCGGCCGTTGCCGGTCCACGGGCGGCCGTAGCCACCAGCGGAAAACCAGGCACATAGTTTTTTGTGCCTTCGGTATCGCTTGCGATTTGCTTTCGAACCCGTGGCGGCGTACCGGCCAGGCAGGTCAACAAGGCTTGCGGTCGCAAATCCGGCCCGATGGCCTCCATGGTTTGGTAAACCTCAGGCATGGCGGTGGCAATCACCACCACTTCGGCACCCATCACGCCGCGGGCGGGTTGATCCAAGCCGCGATCGATGAATCCCAATTGCCGGGCCATCTCCAAGTGGGCCTGGTCCTTATCGACACCGACCACTTCATCGGCCAGACCCTTGCCCTTGACCAGACAGGCTACCGAACATCCCATCATCCCGGTGCCAATGATCGTGACCCGATTGAATTTGCCTTCCTGTTCTTGATTGCTCATTTATCCTCCGGGTTCCAAACAGCGGCAGGATAAACGACCCTTTCCCCTTTGGCAAGGCGAGACCCAAGACGAGACCTTTCTTGACAGTTGTAGGCTACCTTAAGGATAATGGGATGAGTTTACATGCACTTCGATTTGCGGAGGAAAGACATGATATTTACTCGTCATCGCTGTTTGCGAACCATGGTACTGGGATTGGTCGCTGCATCATTTATCCTGGTTTTGCCCTCAGCTGTCTCCGCCCAATCGGTGGTGGTGGCCAAATTCAAGGGCAAAGCCAAGAAATCAGCCAAGAATACTCGCAAGCTATTGATTGGCGAGCTCAATAAGCAAGGCGCCAGTATTGTCTCTTATGGCAAATATTTGCGGGTTGCCAAAAAGAGCCGCGTTCGCGGCAAGCGGGCCACCAAACCGGCCGGAATCCGTAAAGTTGCCGGCAGGATGGGTGTCGATGCCGTGGTAACCGGGTTCATCAAGAGGAAGGGACGGAGCTACTTTCTCTACGTCAAAGTCTTCGATAGCGGCGGGGAGCGTATTGCCAAAAAAACCTACCGGCTGAGAAAAGGAAGATGGGCGGCCACCAAAGCGCGGGGCCTGGCCCAAATCATTGTTGGCTCAACCGGTGGTGAGGCAGAGCTCGAAGAGGCAGCCGATCCACTGATGGCAGACTCTGAATCCATTGAGCCCCCGCCTACGGTCGTCGAAGAAGAGGTCCCTGACGCCACCGGCGATGTCGCTGCCACCGAGCCGACGGCGGAAAAAAACGAAAGTTTCTTGCCGCCCTGGGCTCGCACCGACGCCAACACCGAAACCGCGGCCGCAGCCGAAGCCGAGGCACCGGCAGAAGAAGTCTCCAAACCAGCACCGCGGCGAAAACGCAAACGACGCGGGGCCAAAACCGGGGCAGTATCCGATATCCTGATCGCGGTCGGAGGCAGCGGCAACCTTAGAGCAGGCCTCAGTCCCCGACACGAATCCGATATCTACCCAGGTGTGCGCGCCGACATGCGCATCTTTATGGGCTCCTTCCTCGACCTGCCGGTGGTACGCGATATTGGCGTCGGGGGCATGTTCAACATGGGCCTGGGCCTGAAATACGGAATGCAAGGCGGCGAAGACGACTGGGACGCCTCCATGATGCAGTGGCAGGGCGAGCTGAACTACCGGCTGGCCTTCAACGACGTGCCCATGGCGCCGGCCTTTATCGTTCGGGGCGGCTACGGCTCGACTTCCTGCACCATCGATTCTCCGGCCGAGGCGGCCAAGAGCGCGGCTTACGCCTACCCCTACGCGGCCCTCGACATTTACGTAATGCTGTACGACCCCATGCTGCGCTTCTTCGTCTCGGGCGGTTTCCTTTTTTCGGTCGCGGCCTCGGAAGAAGTTGAAGGCACGGGCATGGGCTTCACTGCCCGCGGCGGTCTAGACGTCAATCTGTTCGACACCTTGCACCTGGCCGTCGGTTACGAAATGATGCAGTTCTTCGGCATCCAGATTGCCGGCGAAGATACCTCGGATACCTACCAGACTTTCTTCCTGCGTACGGGCTGGAATTTCCAGTAGAAGGTTCTGACTAGCCTGCCAAAAACTTAGCAACCCTTTTCGTTACATCCGCGATATCCACCGGCGCCGGTAACAACTCGAGCCCGGCGACTCGCTTGAACCACACCGTTTGGCGACGAGAGTAGCGGCGGTGCTCTTGCTTGATGTGGGCGACGGCCTGGTCAAGTGAACACTTGTCCTGCAAGTGGTCCATGAGCTCCCGGTAACCCACGGTCTGAAAAGCGGGGCTCTCAGCCAAACCAAGGGCCAACAACTGCCGGGTCTCGTCCAACCAACCCTCGCCCATCATCCGCTCGACGCGTTGATTGATGCGCTGATACAGGTCCTCGCGCGGCCAAGCCGGCATCAGCTGACAAGCACAAAAACGCTCCTGACCAAAGGCATGCTCAGCTTGGATAGCAGAAATGGTTCGGCCACAGAGGGCAAACACCTCCAGCGCACGGACAATGCGTACCTGGTCCGAAGGCGCCAACCTCAACGCCGTATCCGGATCGACTTGCCGCAGGCGCTCGAACAAAATCCCGGGCGAATCCATCTCTTCTTGCCGCAAACGTGCCCGCAAAACTTCGTCCCGAGGCGGAGTATCTACGATGCCACGGAGCAAGGCCCGGATGTATAGACCGGTACCACCCACAATGACGGGCAGTTTGGCCTTGGCGACAATATCGGCGATGGCCGCGGACGCCAGATCGGCATAGCGCGCGGCCGAAAATTCCTCTTGCGGGTCACAGCAATCGATCAGGTGATAAGTCTGTTCCTGCCGCGCTTGGGGCGAGGCCTTGGCGGTGCCGATATCAAAACCACGATAGATCTTTCTGGAATCAGCCGAGACGATTTCGCCGTCAAACTCTCGGGCCAATTGCCGGGCGAGCTGACCTTTGCCCGAACCAGTCGGACCGCAAACTACCAGAATCTTTAACTTCGGTGGAACCACCGCTCGACCTCTGCTTTGGCCCAAGGCACCATCACCGGGCGTCCATGGGGACAGGTACCGGAAAAATCCACCCCCTCCAGTTGGGTGAGCAAAGCACGAATCTCGGTCTCGCTCAGCGTCTGTCCGGCCCGTATGGCCGCGTGACAAGCCATGCGACTTATGACCTCCAGGCGGGCTTCTTCCCAAGAGCTCGCCTCGCCGCTTTCGGCCAACTGCTCAAGCGCGTCACGGACCAGCTCCGAGACCGGTGCCTTGCTCAACAAAGCGGGCACGCCGGTCACGTTGATCGTCTGTTCGCCAAATGCCGCAATCTCGAAGCCCAGTTGCCGGAGCGAATCGCCATGCGCCTCGAAGCAAGCCATGGCCGCGCCGTCTAATTCGATTTGCACCGGCACCAACATCCCTTGGATAGCCACTTTGCCCGCCAGCACCGAGGCGCGTAAACGCTCGAAAACAATTCTCTCCGCCGCCGCATGCTGATCCACCAGTACCAACTCACCGGGCGACGATAAGAGCAAATAAGTATGCCAGAGGGTTCCCACCAGATGCCATTGGCTAAGCGGCAAGGGCGTCTGCTTAGGAGCATCGGCGACATCGGGGGCATCGGCTGCAATCGCGGCCGGTGGAGTTCTGCTGCCACCAAAAGAACCCCGCGCTCCAGTCGCGCTGGGCCGGGCATAAAATCGAGTCATCGCTTCACGTACCCGCTCGCCGCTTTCCGTGCGCGGCTGGGCGGAGAGTCCGGGCCCGCCGCCATCGAGTACGTAGGTTCGCGACCCGGACAGCCAAGGCGCCCGGGCCAACAGTTCGGCCACCGCGGTTTTGACCACCCGGTGAATACGATTGGGCTCGGAAAAGCGCACTTCGGTCTTTTGCGGATGCACGTTCACATCCACCACCCCTGGGTCCACTTGCACATGAAGCACCGCCAGCGGATAACGCCCCGGGGGCAAAACCGTCTGATAGCCGATCATCACCGCGTTTTGCAGCATGCGATCGCGAACAAAACGCCCGTTGACATACACATACATTCCGCGGGTATTCGGGCGGCTGTGCATGGGGTCGGAGATCAAACCGGATACCGTGCTGCCATCATCGGCAAACTCGACTTGATGCAAATGATCAAACACCTCGCGACCCACAATGGCCGCCACCCGCTGAGCAAAATCTTCGCTGGCCGGCGCATCTAGCAAGGTTCTTTTGCCATGCTGCAAACGCAGGTGAACATTGGCACCAGCTAGCCCCAAGCGGGCCATCCAGGTCTGGATATGGCTAATTTCAGTGGCCGGCCGGCGCAAGAACTTCTGCCGCGCCGGGGTATTGTAAAACAGGTCAGCCACCCTTACCTCGGTACCCACCGGAGCGCCGGCATCCAGCGGGTCACCCCGTTGACCGCCTTCTATCTCCAAGCGAGTCGCCGAGTCATCTTCCCGCCGCTTGGTGACAATGCGCATCCGACTAACCGCGGCGATGCTGCTCAGAGCCTCGCCCCGAAAACCCAAACTAACAATGTGGGACAAATCTTCCACGGAGGAAATCTTAGAGGTGGCATGCCGGCAAGTAGCCAACATCACATCCGCCCGCGACATGCCCTCCCCGTCATCGCTCACCTCAATCAGGCTGCGTCCCCCCTCCTCGACCCGGCAAAACACCTTACCGGCCCCGGCATCCATCGCGTTTTCCACCAATTCCTTAACCACCGAAGCCGGCCGCTCCACCACCTCGCCAGCAGCGATCTGGTCAATTAAATGAGAAGACAAAACCCGAACCCGATCCGTCATGCTGCCTGCTTAGCACAGCTCGCGGCCGAATGGTAGTCCAGGTGGTTGCCGTAACCAAAGGCGTTGTCACGCATAGCCCGTGGGCACGGTTGGTGTAAGAAAACGTGTTGGCGGGCATAACCCGTGGTTGCCGTAACCAAACGTGCCGGCGTGCATAACCCACCCAGGGCTTCACCCTGAGCCGTATACACATGTTTTTGATTTTTCTTTAGCATCTTCTTATAGCATTCTTGCCTGTCAAATGACGGGTGAAGGTCGAATCGTCCAGGCTAGGACTGAGCGGACAACCAGAAAAATCTTTACCAAACATGCAGATAAAGCTGTTTCTCGGCGCGAAAATATGTTTCATTATGGTCGATGGGACAGGAGCATAACA
>JAUVBB010000003.1 GCA_030591445.1 Deltaproteobacteria bacterium
TACTAGGGTAGCTATATGACCTCGGACGTCCCCGTATTCACAGAAAATAATTTCTGGAAACTCGCCACTGAACTCCTCAATCGAATCAGCCAATCGAATGGCGAAACCGACACCATTCGCAATATTCTGCTGACGATAAAGAGTTTCACCCGCTTCGATGCAGTCGCCATCCGTTTACAGAAAGGGGAAGATTTCCCCTATTACGTAACAAAAGGTTTTAGCGATGAATTCGTTGCCCACGAGAAGTTTTTGTGCGCAAAAAGTATCGACGGAAAAATTGCTCGTGACCAAGACGGAAAACCAGTACTCGAATGCATGTGCGGCAGCGTGATTTCCGGCGGTACCGACGCCGGCAAACCTTTTTTCACCGCGGCGGGTAGCTTTTTCACCAACAGCACCACTAAATTACTAGCGTCGACACCCGCCGAGGACTTTCAAACTTCAACCCGAAACCGGTGCAACCAAGAAGGCTACGAATCGGTGGCGCTCATTCCATTGCGCCAAAAAAACGAAATCATCGGCCTGTTGCAACTCAACCACCAGCAGCAAGATGCATTCACCCTGACCATGATCGAGTTTTTTGAGCAACTCGGCAACGCCATCGGCCTCGCCTTGCGTCAACAAACGAAAGAGGAGCAACTGCACCAAGCGCAAAAGTTAGAAGCGGTTGGTCGACTGGCCGGCGGCGTGGCCCACGACTTCAATAACATCCTCACGGCTATCAACGGCTACGCGGAAATGCTGTTGGCCGGTCTGCCTGCCGATGACCCAATGGCCGAGGACATCGGCATGATCTTCGAAGCCGGCCAGCGGGCCGCCTCCCTGACCGAACAACTGCTGGCGCTGGGGCGACGCAAAGCCGCGCAAACAAAAACGTTAGCCATGAATGAGATCCTGGAACGAGCCCGCAAGATGCTGGGCCGGATTCTGGGAGACAAAATCAATTTGCGCTTTGAACTAAGCGATGACCTCTGGCCGGTAAACGCCGACCCAGGCCACATCGATCAGGTTCTACTTAACCTGGCGGTCAATGCCCGTGATGCCATGGCTGACGGAGGCACGCTCTTCGTTGGGTCCGAAAACACCCCGGAAGGTGTCTTGTTGACCGTTGCCGACGACGGCGGCGGCATGAACGAAGAGACCAGGCAACGCGCCTTCGAACCCTATTTCTCGACCAAACAAAAAGCGGGTTCCTACGGCCTGGGCTTATCAACCGTTCATGGCTTGGTCTCACAGAACCAAGGCAGCATCGAGATTGGCTCCGAACTCGGCGCCGGCACCACGGTAAAGATCTACCTGCCGCGGGCGGAGGAAAAGATTGAAACCGTGCCCCCGGCGGCCGTTGCCACTTCGTCCGGAACGGAAACCATTCTCCTGGTCGAAGACGAAGCTACCGTGCGCATGTTTACCAAGCGCATCCTGGAAAAGAATGGTTACCGAATCCTGGAAGCCGCGGAAGCAAAAGAGGCGATCGAGGTTTTTGCCCGGCATCAGAATCAGATCCACTTGCTGCTGACGGATGTCATTATGCCCAATATGAACGGACGCGAGCTTTACGAGTCGCTACAAACTTCGGTCCCCGATCTGCGGGTGCTGTTTATGTCTGGATATTCCGCCGACATCCTTGCCCCCAACGGCGTTCTCGACTCAAGTATCCACTTGATCGAAAAACCATTTACCGCCAAAGATTTGGTGCAGAGAGTGCGAGCGCGACTAGATCAAAACTGACGGTAGGCAGTTTGACAGTTGGGTTTTAACGGGCGGCTTCGTCAGTGATGCGAGCGGCTTCCATCAACAGGCCCTGCACACTGGTTTCGAGCTCGTCGTTGCGGCTAACATCCTGGGCAGCAAACTCAAACTGGCCGGCTTTCCAATCCAGCAATTCGACCATCATGTCCATCTGCCCGCGACTTTCGGCGGCACCTTCGATTTCAACCGCCAGCGGTCGGCCCTCGCGAATGAAAATTCGGGCCGTGCCATCCCCCACCACCAGAATGACACCGGTATGTCGTTCGATTTCAAGCATGGACAACACCGCCGGCAACGAGACCTGCTCCAGATCGCCACGGAGGGTCTTGTTTTCGACCGCCGAGCGATGACTGGCCATGGTGCGCGCAACCAGGCGCTCGACGCGGGCCACCAATTCTTCCGCTTGATAGGGTTTGGCAAGGTAGTCATCAACGCCCAAACGATAACCGCGCAAGCGCTCTTTCTCGCCACCCAGGCTGGTCTGGAAAATCACCAAGACCGAGGCCAATGACGGCCGTGAACGAATCATGCGCAAAAAATCCCAGCCATCCATGCGCGGCATCTGTACGTCGGTCAGGATAACGTCCGGCGGATCTTTCAGGCAAATGGCCAGGCCTTCCAGCCCGTCCTCTGCCATCTTCACTTTGTCGCCACGCTTTTCGAAGACCGCGGCGGCACTCTCGCGATAGGACTTGTCGTCGTCGACGACCAACACTTTTAGCGAGCGCTGAACCGCTGCGGACATCGACCTTTCGGCAGCCTCGCTGGATTTGACCGAGATAAATTCCTCGATGCGCTGCATGCTTTCTTCGAGCATGTCGAGAAACTCAATCCCTAAACCGGAGGGCCGCCCGGGACCAGAATCTTTGAGGCCGCGCACATAGATAACTTTGCCGATACAACTGACCTGACCGCCGCCTTCGGGTAAACCGATATGCAGGCGAATCACGGAATTCAGGGGCAAAAAACGCTCGGTCTTGATAAACAAGCCACCTTTGGAAATATTGCGCGTGTAATCGACCAGCAACTTGTCCATGTCGGGATAACTAACGCGAAACTCGGTTTTCACTCGCACCGACTGCCGCCGCTTCTCCCAATCTTCATTTTTTTCGGACACTTTCGATCTCTCCCGCGAACCGATTGGTACCACAAAGATTAAATCTGTCGATGCCAGTAGAAAGTTTACTGAGTAAAAAGTTTGATTGCAAGAATATGTTGCGCTACCAAGTTCGGCCACCAAAGTGACCACTTGAACCAAGGCTTCTTACTGTGCCTAAGCGGCTGTTAAACTATGAGAAGGTAAGATGACATCTCGTTACTAAGTAGCTCTTGCGCCAGTTTGGCGCACTTATAAATATTACCGATTGTAATTACAAATATCCTTTTTTTTCTGCAAACATTACAACACATTACACGGTCTAGATTTTAGTGCATTTTTGGCACATCCTTTGCTTATAGACTGGTAATGTATTCCTTGCTGCGATGCACCCCCGATCGTGAGGAGAAAAACATGAAACAACAAGAACTTATGACCATGATGGTGATTGTATCCCTGGGCGTGTTGCTTAACGCCTGTGCCCCAGGCGAAATCACGACCATGGGAGATCTGGGGGAACTATACAACACTCATGGGCAGAAAGCAGACGCCCTCTTTGATGCCAACGGCTATGCCGCGCCCGTGTTTGCCCAGAGTCCTTTTGTCCGGGTCGGTCTCATGTGGGACGCACAGGAAGATACCTTGCTGGAGGGCCGCTTCGCCGATGAAGCCGGAAACTGGACTCGCTGGCAATCCATTGACGCCAATTGGCAAGAGGATCTAGCCCACAATGCCCATCTGGATGTCGAAGGCATGAACAAACTTGGGTTTCAACTTCGCCTGGTGGCGGGTCCGCCGCCCAGCCGGCTCTGGACGGAAGGCATCGACGAATTAGGGGAAGCCATCGTCGATGGCTACGATGATGACATGCGTTCCAGTTCAGCGGCGCTGGTCGCTTATGCCGCGCCCAGCGATCTGGTCAACTCGCGCAGTGTGTGGGGCGCGCGCTCGCCGGCCTGTTCTTCGTCGGCGCATACGCCTTCAATGGTCACGGTACACCACAGCGCTACCCCCTTGCCCGACTCTATCTCGCCCGCCGCCCGGGTTCGACAAATTCAAAGCTACCACATCGATAGCCGGGGCTGGTGTGACATCGGCTACCACTTCATGGTGGACTGGAACGGAGACATCTGGCAGGGACGCGCGGAGACCGTCACCGCGGCCCATGTTGCCTATCACAATACCAACAATATCGGTGTGTCTTTCCTGGGCACCTATACCAACACCGCCGCCACCGCCACCCAACTCGACAAAGCGGGCGCCTTGCTAGCCTGGCTGGCAGACGTCTACATGATTCCGGTAGATCGCGACCATCTTCTCGGACACCGCGATTGGGTCGCCAATGAGTGCCCGGGCGAACAACTCTACCACCAACTCGACGACATCCTGGCACGGGCCAGCGGCGGTGGTGCGGGCCCCGAACCGGCTGGATTTCTAAAAGGCGTGGTGTTTGTTGATCGCGGGCTAGGCACCGCGGACATGAGCGAGCGCGTGGGCGGCGCCGTCATTTCCCTTAGCACTGGGGCAAGTACCCAGGCCGCGAGCACGGATGCCTATTGGTCCATCGAACTGCCGGCTGGTACTTACACGGTTACCGCTTCAGCGGACGGTTTCCTAAACGGGGTCAAGACCTGCACGGTGACCGCGGGCCAAGACAGTTGGTGTTCGATAGGGATAGAACCCTTCCTGGATCCATGTCAGGGAGAAACTTACGTGGGTCGCTGCGACGGCAACACCGTAGTCTGGTGTGAAAGTGATCGGATCTATTATTGGAATTGTTCCGACGCGGGCCGCGTCTGCGCCTACGATCCCTATTGGCAATACTATTCTTGCCGGCGATAAAATCGCGCTTAGATAAACTGCTGAAACCACTCCTCGGTCGCATGGTGAATCTCGACGCCAAATCCCATGTGCTCGGTTTGACGTAGATCGATCGGCACCCAGTGCTTCCAGGCCACCTTACCCTCCACCCGAATGGTTCCACCCGGCAAATCGATCTCCATGCCAACGTTCTGACCGGGTTCCGGCAAATGAGAAGTGCGGATGAACAAACCACGCGGACTGATGTTGTCGGTATAACCCGTGCGTTCCTTCGGATCATCGGCCAGTCGAAAACGAACCGCAATCCGCTTATCGAGTCTTGGCAGTATTCGTTTATTTGTACCCAAGGACCGGGCCCGGAACTCAACTAGGATTTTCTTTCAGGTGCCGAATGAAGGTATCGATGTCCACGAACTCGAACACGTAGTGCCAGAGCATGATGACGTCTTTGTTCCTGACTCTTACCGGTTCGTTTTTCTTTAAGCGGACGTTATTGACCTTGGTACCGTTGGTCGAGCCCATATCCACCAAACTGTAGCTGTCTTCCCCTTCCATGAGAAAGGCCGCATGCAGCTTGGAGATCTTGCTTGCCCGGATGATGATGTCGTTATTCTTGGCCCGCCCCACGGTGATTTTTGATTTGAAAACATTCCGGTGGGTCTTGTGCACGGCCACCACTCGCTCGCCTTCGGGCATGCCTTTTTCTTCGTTCAGCAGGCTGTCGGCGCTGACTTGAATGGTCTTGGGGCCCAAGAAATCGGCTCGATCGGACATGCCGTCGGTCGCCAGCAAAAACATGTACGGGTGCGGATGGTAGCGCCGAAAGACTTCTTCCCCTTTGTCCTTCAACTCTTGCGACAATTGCTCAACCGAGATAGTCTCGATCTCTGTAATCTCACCTTCCTTCGAATCAATAACAGGCATAAGCACTACGATAATCGAAAACAATCGCCGACGCAAGGATCCTTTGCACATCTTTCCCGCCCCAAAGGAAACAATAATTTAATCGGACCTCTACTTGACAATTTTACGCTATCAATTATGCTGAAATTATATGGCACAGGAAAAAGATATGCAGCCGAATGAAATCGAGACGCTTTCGGTTTCAACTCTGAGCAAAGAACTCAAAGAACTGGGTGATAGCGGTTTTCGGCGCAAATACTCTCATCCTTTTCTTTTTCTGGTGGCCACCGATCGTTTCCCCGGCGGAACCTCCGAGTGGCTCGATCCCAAAACCATTCAGACCATGCCCGACAGTGCCTCTTTGGCAGAGAAAACTTTGCCTTCACGAAAATGGGCGGTGCCGCTGCTTAAGTCTGATCGCAATGTGTTTAGTTCCAAAATCACGGTCGGCCGGGCCAAGAACAACGACATCATCATTCGCGCCGGCAAGATTTCCAAGTTGCATGCGGCTTTTCTCATCGAAGACAACGAGTCTTTCGGCATCAAAGACATGGGCTCGACCAACGGCACCAAAGTCAATCATGTCCTGCTCACCGAAAATGAATCGGCTACGCTCAAGGACCAAGACTTTGTCACCTTTTGGCAGTATGCCTTCGAATTTGTCAGCCTGGACACGATGGTCCAGCACCTGCAAAGCCTAATCTAACCCCTGGTTTAACTCCCCCCTATTTACTTCTTTGCTTTCTTGGCGATTTTGGCCCAGGAATCTCGCAAAGCCACGGTTCGATTGAACACCTTCCGGGTGGGCGAAGACGCAACCGGGTCCAAGGCGAAGTATCCTTGGCGCTCAAACTGATATTTTTGGCCGGGCTGGGCTTGGTCCAAGCTTGCTTCCAATTGACAATCCGCTAACACTTGCAAGGAGTCCGGGTTCAGATCGGCATGCCAGTCCGCGTCCTTTCCTACCCCCGGCTTTTCGGTCAAAAAGAGCCGGTCGTAAAGACGCACTTCGGCGGCAAGCGCATGGGCGGCCGACACCCAATGAATGGTGCCCTTGACCCGCCGCCCATCCGGGGCATTGCCCCCTTTGGTTGCAGGGTCGTAACGGCAACCCAATTCGATAACCTCGCCGCTTTCGGGATCCTTGACCACCCGCTCGCAGGTAATCAGATAGGCCCAGCGCAAACGCACTTCCCGTCCCGGGCCCAGGCGGAAGAATTTCTTGGGCGGATCTTCCATGAAGTCGGTCCGTTCGATATAAAGTTCCCGCGAAAAAGGAACCTGGCGCGAGCCCATCTTCTGGGGATCATCGGGAAGATTGGGCGCCTCGAAGTGTTCGACCTGGTCCTCGGGATAATTATCAATCACCACTTTGAGCGGCCGCAATACGCCCATTACCCGCGGGACTTTCCAGTTCAAGTCGTCTCGTATGCTGTGCTCAAGCAATGCCACGTCGACCAGACTGTCCCTTTTGGCTACACCTATTCGTTCACAAAAGTTGCGGATGGCCTCGGGGGTGTAACCACGACGGCGCAGGCCCGACAGCGTGGGCATACGCGGGTCGTCCCAGCCGCTAACCACTTTCTCTTCCACCAACTGCATCAGCTTGCGCTTACTCAACATGGTATAGCTCAGGTTGAGCCGGGCAAATTCGATTTGTTGCGGGTGACTTTCGACCGGCAGCTGCGCCAGGAACCAATCATACAAGGGTCGGTTGTTCTGGAACTCTAGCGTGCAGATAGAGTGGGTGATGCCTTCGATGGAATCGGATAGGCAGTGGGCAAAATCGTACATCGGGTAGATACACCAGCTGTCACCCGTACGATGATGGTCAACCTTGCGAATACGGTAAATGGTCGGATCGCGCAGGCTTATGTTGGCAGCAGCCATGTCGATTTTGGCCCGCAGCACCCGGGCACCGTCGGCAAACTCTCCCGCCCGCATGCGCTGGAATAAGTCCAGGTTCTCTTCCACCCCGCGGTCGCGATAGGGACTGTTCTGACCGGGTTCGGTCATGGTGCCCCGGGTCTTGCGGGTCTCTTCGGCGCTCAAATCACAGACATAGGCCTTGCCTTGCCGGATAAGTTCTTCGGCAAACTGATACAGTTTCTCGAAATAATCCGAAGCGAAAAATTGCCGATCTTCCCAGTCGTAGCCCAGCCAACGCACATCTTCCTTGATGGAATCGGTATACTCGACATCTTCCTTGACCGGGTTGGTGTCATCAAAACGCAGGTTGCACTTGCCGTCCTGGTTCTCGGCCGCGATGCCGAAATTAAGCACAATGGATTTGGCATGGCCGATGTGAAGATAGCCGTTGGGCTCGGGCGGAAAACGGGTGCGTACCTTACCGTTATGTTTCTTGCTTTCCAAATCATTGGCAACAATGGTGCGAACAAAATCCAAGGACTCTTTTTGCTCATTCGTGCTCATGTGCGGTTTTTTCCTTTTTGCTACCGAAGCGTTTCGTGGTTTTGGGCAAAGTATTCCTTGGTCATCTTGACCACCACCGGTGAAAGAATGATCAATGCTATCAAGTTCGGTACGGTCATGACCGTAATGACCGCATCGACGAATTTCCAGACCAACTCCTTGGCCCAAACCGCGCCAATGAAGATGAACACACAATACACATAGCGATAAGGCATCACCCATCGTTGGCCAAACAGGTAGCCCACGCAGCGGTCGCCATAATAGGACCAAGATATGGCCGTGGTAAAGGCAAACAACAACAAACCTATCGATACCACGATGCCACCGAGTTTGGTTTCCCCCACCGTCCAGTCCAAACCAGTCTCAAAGGCTTGGTAGGTCATGGCGGCGCCCATTTCTCCGCAAGTCCAGGCGCCAGTGCTTAGGATGACCAGCGCGGTCAAGGTGCAAATGATCAGGGTATCGAGCAGGGGCCCGGTCATGGCCACCAGGCCCTCGCGCACCGGATATTCAGTCTTGGCCGCCGCGTGGGCAATGGCCGCCGAGCCCTGTCCGGCTTCGTTGCTGAAAAGTCCCCGGGCAATGCCATAGCGCATGGTGAGCATGATGGTAGAACCGATAAAGCCGCCCGTCGCACCGACCGGCGTGAAGGCGCCCTTGAAAATCATGACGAAGATGCCCGGGATATCGGCGATGTTGAATATCACCACCAACAGCGCCGCGCCGATATACAGGGTGGCCATGAAGGGCACCATTTTTTCGGCGACCTTGCCGATTCGCTTGATGCCACCGACCACCACCAGCCAAACCAGGCCCGCCAAAATCAAGCCGATAAGGTATTTGGGAATCTGGTAACCATCGCCAATGGGAATTACGAAACGATTGACCGCGTCAGCCATGGAGTTGGATTGAGCCATATTGCCGGTACCCAAAGAGCAGAGCACGCCGCCCACGGCAAACAAGATGGCCAGCGGTTTTGCCAATCGGCCCAATGTCTTTTTGCAGGCATGCTCGATGTAATACATGGGGCCGCCCGAGACCGACCCATCTTCGTGCACGGTACGGTATTTGAGTGACAAGGTACATTCGGCAAACTTGGTGGCCATGCCCAGAAATCCGGTCACCCATAACCAGAATACCGCCCCGGGACCACCGTAGTAGATGCCTAAGGCCACCCCGGCGATGTTACCGGTTCCAATCGTCGCCGAAAGCGCGGCACACAAAGCCTGGAAGTGGTTGATGTCTCCGGTATCATCCGGATTGTCGTACTTACCCCGCACCACTGCCAGCGCATGTTTGAGCTGGCGCAGCTGAATGCCCTTGAGCCAAAAGGTGTACAACAAGCCCACCGGAATCAGCAAGAACATCAAGGCATAGGTGCCCACATACTCGTTGTAAAAATCCAGGATGCTACCGATCCACTCCCCGAACGCTTCCATTTATTTTGCGCCTTTCTGTATTGTCCAAAATCAGAATTGACCCATTGCACCCAAGGCACCATCGGCGCCATCACCGCCAGGATGACCACTGGTTATGGTGCCGCCCTGACCACCCTTGCCACTGGCCCCACCGGCAAAGGTATTGTCTGACTCCGCAACCGTGCCGGCCCGGGTATATAGCGCATAACTGTGACCACCGCCACCACCACCGCCACCGCCACTATGGCCACCACTGCCGCCATCACCCGCATCGCCGCCTTGTCCTTCGCCCGGACCGCCACCACCATGACCCCCGACCCCACCCGCTTGACCCCGTCCACCCAGGCCGCCGTCTCCCCCGCTACCGCCCACACCGCGATTGAAGACGCATTGAGATATCTGCAAGGAAGAGTTCAGCGCCAACACGCCAAAACTTCCACCGCCGCCAGTTCCGTAGGTTCCCGCCGTGGGCGCCCGACAACCACCAGCCGCGCCACCGCCACCACCGGCACCGGTGGAATCGGTGCCGGAATCGCAACCACCACCCCCGCCACCGCCGCCGCCGCCCGTGCCATGATCACCTGTTTGCCCGCTCTGTCCATCCCTGCCGACCCACCAGTAAGCATCGTAAACCAGGCCCCCGGCAGCTGCTCCCGCCCCGCCATCACCATGACCGCCACTGAGCCCGGAGTCGCCCGGGGTACCGCTAACACAAGGATTGCCGCCGCTGCCCGGGTTGCCATATCCCGTGCCCGTGGCCGCGGCCGGATCTCCGTCTCGACCCGCGGTGGCATCACAATCGGTGCACACGCCCCAGATACAATCGTCGTCCATGCTCCCGCCCCGACCACCGTCTCCGCCACCGGCCTGCGCGGAACAGGAATTGGCGGCCCCGCCGCCGCCTCTTTCCCCGTTGTCTTCGCCACAAGCGGTGGCGAATTCATCATTGTCGTCACCGGGTTCACCGTCAGCTGCCCGCATACTGTCGGCACTGGAGCCATCGACCCCATCGCGTCCATCCACACCCCGGCCTTGGGTAAAAGTAACTTGTTCAAAGCGCAAGTCGGAACCCTCGGCATGGACCACCTGGCTGCTTCGCCCCCGGTCCAGGACCCAGCCGCTGGCGTCCGGTCCCAGCAACTCAACATTGCCAAAGACAAATTGGGTACCGCGGGCACGAACGGTCAGGTATTGCTGGTCGGTCTCTTGCCAGCCACCAATAATGGCGGTTCTAAACCCCGTTGCCCCGTGGTGTCCTCTTTGCCAGGAGAAATCATAGCCGCCATAGATCCCCATGCCTTTGTGGCCACTGGTCAGATTGACAATCTCGGTATAACTGCCCGACTGCACCAACACCTGGGTATCGCCCTGGCCATAGGCCACATCGAGCGCCCGCTTGAGTGAACGACAAGGATCGTCTTGGCTGCAAAATGAGCTGGCATCGCTGCCGATCATGGAGACATATACCGCTTGATCGCGGTCACCGTCGATGCCATCGCAATTGGCATCGACGTAGCCGGGATCCGGCAAGTCTTGATCCGAAAGGTAGGTGCAGGCGTACTCACACCCGTTGTCGGCAACTCCGTCCAAATCCCAGTGGTCCGCCAGGCAATCACCCAGCTCACATCCGCCAGCCCCACAACGAGCCTCGGCCTGATCGAATTGACAAGTTTGTTGGCAGCCCAGACAGTGATCCAGGCTCACGGCAGTGTCGGTCTCGCAGCCGGCCTGTAAATCGTCACAGTCGGCGAAACTACCTACGCAGTCGACAATCTCACAGGTTCCGGTCTGACAGCTAACGTTCGCCTGGGGTAAGGCACAAAGCGTGTCACAGGCGCCGCAATGGTCCAATTGGTTCAACTCGGTCTCGCAGCCCGCCACCGCCGGATCACAATCACCGAAACCCGCGGGACAACCCGGACTGGTACCGCTCAGCGCGATTGCCACCCGGGCCCGACCGATGTCGGAAGATACGATCTCCAGCAATCCCACATCCTTGCCGATATCACTGGGTGCATACACCACATCGAAGACCACACTGCTGCCCTGGCCGACCAAGGCCGCGCTCAAATCGGGCAGTTGTTCCAAGTGAAAATCTGCCGAGCCGGCGGCGGCCAAGCCGATGGAGTGAATCCAAAGCGGATCGGCACTGGCACTGATAAGCATCACTTGCAGGCTATGGGTCACGCCGATGGGAACCGAACCGAAATCCTGGTCGCCTATCGGAGTTACCACCAAGGTAGGATCGATGGCGCGGGCGTGTAGCTCTACGGCCGCTCTGCCGATAACCCCATCAAAGCTCTGGTCGGGATCGTTGGTATCCATCAGCAAGCGGTCGGAGATCAAGCCGGCCCCAGTGGGAGTAAACGTGACCGATAAGCGAACCTGTTGGCCGGCAATAATCGAGTGCAGCTCAGGCTCCCAGACAAATTGCGGGTTCTGGTTCTGCAGGCGCATGTTCTCTATCAAAAGGGCATCGCCGCCTTCGTTGGCCAAGGTCACAAATAGAGTGGCCGATTCGGCGATCGCCAGACTCTGGTCCCACTGGACATCATCAAACTCGAGCAGCGACGACTGTGGGTCCATGGTCAGGCGGGCCGGGAGGTATCCTTCCGCGCTCAGCGCGGTTTCAACACTTTCGGCCGGGCCGGTATGTTCGACAATCAATCGGGCGGTGGCCGGGCCGACGGTAGTCGGGATAAAAGTCACCCGTGCCGCCACCGATGCGGCTGCCGGCAATGGATAGGGCTGCTCGGCCATTGCCTCCAGGTCGAGTTCGTCGCTGGCCAGGGTCCAGCCGCTAACATCGGATTCGAGCCTTATTTTGCTCAAGTCCAAGGAGGCGCCACCGCTGTTTTCTATCGTTACTTCGACTTGCTGCGAACCCGCGATTCGAATCCGGCCCAGGTCGACGGGGCTAGGGCTAACCGTGACCTCGCCCACCACACCTCGGCCGGTCAGGGTCAGCTCTTGCACGGGCATCAGGTCATCATTGCTTACCACCAGAATCTTGTCTTGGTCTTGCTCGCGCGCTTGTGGATGATAGACCACCACCATGGTCAGGGCAGTACCGTTGTTCAACATCAGCGGCAAGGCCAGCATCTGGCCGTCGTCGTCTTTCAGCTCAATGGTAAAATCTTCGTTGGCCACCAAGCCCAGACGCACCTCTTCCACAGTCAGCACCGCGTTTCCGCTACCTTGATTGCCGACGAGTACGGTCAGGGGTTGACTTACTTCACCGACTTCCACATCGCCAAAATCGAGCGCTGTCTTCGAGACCATCACCTTGGCCTCTCCCTTGAACTCGCTAAGCAGGTGCACCTGAACCAGGGCTTCGTCGCTATCATTGGAGATGATATCGAGCACCCCCTGGTCAGTCTCGCCATCGCTGGCCTGGTAGATTACGTCTATGGTCGTCTGCTCACCAGGCGCCAAATACAGGGGCAGCGCTTCGAGCAACGCCGGCGGCAGACTAAAATCCCGCAGGTCAGTGCCACTCTCGAAACTCAAGGCCAGGATTCTCAGTTCCATATCGCCCTGGTTCTCCAGCACAATTTGTCGCTGTACCGTCTCGCCTACCAGGACGTTGCCAAAACTGAGTTCAAAATTGCCATCGATAGGCAAAGGCTCGACCACCGCAATGTCAGGCCCACTGGGCCCCAGGTCTGCCTCGTCTTGCCCATCCGCCTCATCCTGGCCGTCAAGCCCACCGTCACTCGCTGCCGCCACACAAGCTCCGTTGCGACACTGGAAATCATTGGGGCAATCCTGATCGTCGCCGCAAATCCGATCTCCGGTCGTGCAGAGCCCGCCCACACAGATTTGGCCGATAGGACATTCGGCATCCTCTCCGCAGGCAGTGTACTGGTCTTGGGTAGCAGTACCCGAGTTACAATGCATCGTGAACAAAGCACTCGCCCACAACAAAACGCTGGTTAAAATGGAAAACCTGTGCATTTCGACCCCTCCGACTTAGCAAGTTCGGCCCATACTAGCCTTGCTCGCCGAACTGCGTCAATTCAGATTTTTCAGGTATTTGTGTTCTCAACCGGCAATGAGTAAGATTGTTAAACCATGAAAACAACCGAGTTCGACTCTGGGGAGCATACCCAGGTCGCCGAAGAAGGTAACGAGGCCCAAGCGCCAGGGCTGGCTCGAGGCCATACCGTTGGCCGTTACCTGATCGTGGATGTACTAGGCATGGGTGGAATGGGGGCAGTGTATCGCGCTTTTGACCCGGAGCTAAACCGGCCGGTGGCACTCAAGTTATTATTAATAAAAAGTGACAAACCCCAAACCCAGGATGCCACCAGCCAACAAGATCGCCTGTTGCGCGAAGCCCAAGCCTTGGCCCAGCTATCGCATCCGAACATCGTTACCGTATTCGATGTCGGCACCCACGAAGATGCCATTTTCATGGCCATGGAACTAGTCGAAGGCCAAACATTGAAGGAGTGGCTCAAGCAAGAGCCCCGGTCGATTCAGGAGATAATCTCAGTGGCAACGGCGGCCGGTCATGGCCTATCCGCCGCTCATCGGGCCGGCATCATTCATCGAGATTTCAAACCCTCCAACATCATCATCGGTAACGACGGCCGAGTCCGGGTTCTCGACTTTGGTCTGGCCCGTGCCCTGGAAGAGACCGAAACCATCCCCAGCAAACGCGAGGAGAGATCCAAAAACAAACAAGCAGTTATTGCCTTGGACGAAGCCGGCCTGGATTCGTCCCGGAGCCTTCTTTCCTCCTCGATTACCCGCGAAGGCGCTATTGTCGGCACCCCTCATTACATGGCGCCGGAGCAACATCGTCACCAAGTTGTTGACGAGCGCTGCGACCAATTTGGTTTCGCCGTGGTATTGTTCGAGGCCCTCCACGGCCAGCGGCCTTTTCAGGCCAAAACTTATAAGGATTTGCGCGAGCAGGTCAGCCAGGGCCATATCGTTCGCCCAGCCGATTCGTCGGTGCCCGCCTGGATCGACCAGATACTCGACCGCGGCCTGATTCCCGACCCGGCCCAACGCTTTGCCAACATGGCGGCTTTGCTTACGGCTTTGGCCAAAGACCCGGCTATCGAGCAAGCCCGCCTCCGCGCGCGCCGTCTGCGCTGGGCTGGCGGCTTGGGCGCCCTACTGCTTATCGCTCTGTCCGTATTCGCCCTCTGGTTCGGCATGTCATCCCGTGCCCGTCTTTGCGCGGGCGCCGAGGAAAAACTTGCCGGCGTTTGGGATCCGGTCAAGTCCCAACAATTGCATGCTCGGCTCCTGGCTACCAATCGGCCCCATGCCGCCGATACTTTCAAAAAGATGGCAGCCCAGCTTTCCAAGTACGCCGACGACTGGGTCATTATGCGTAACGAATCCTGCCAAGCCACCCACGTCCTTGGTGAACAATCCGAGCATTTGCTCGACTTGCGCATGCATTGCCTGGATCAGAGAAAGTCGGAATTACAGGCCCTGGTCAACTTGTTCGCCACCCGGGCCGACGCCGCCATGTTAGACAAAGCCGTCATGGCCGCACTCGGCTTGCGCAGGATAAACAGTTGCGCGGACACAGAGACCCTGCGCAAAGCCTATCCTCCGCCCGAAAATCCAGCGCAACGCAAGCAGGTGGAACAAATCGAGCAAAGTCTTGATACCGTTCGGGCCCTGGAAAAAGCCGGCAAGTATCGCGAGGCCCTGGCAGCCATGGTCGATCTCAGCAGCCGGGCTAAGCTCCTGGGTCATCCCCCCACCCAAGCATTAACGCTTCAGATGCGCGGCACCCTTGAGTTGCGTTCCAGCAAAGCCGCGGCAGCCAAAGAAAGCATCGAACAGGCCTTACAATACGCTGCCGTCTCCCGCAACGACTCCCTGATCGCGGATCTTCTGACCGACTTGGTATTTGTGGTCGGCCACTTACAGGCGCGGTATGCAGAAGCGCTACAGTTATGCACCATCGCCCAGGCGGCCGTAACCCGGGCGGGCAACAAGCCCGTCCAGCGGGCCAACGTCCTCAATTATCTAAGCACCCTGCTTTGGCGGCAGGGAAAAAATGAACAAGCCATCGAAAGCCAACAGCAGGCGCTCGCCCTACGAAAAGAGGCCTTCGGTCCCGATCACCCTTCGGTGGCGGTTTCACTCAACAACCTGGGCGACGTGCTGATGGAACTAAAACGTTACGACCAGGCCCAAAAAGTGTTGAATCAGGCCTATTCCAACTGGGAAAAAGCCTTTGGACCTAACCATCCCTACGTCGGCTACCCCCTGACCAACTTGGGCGTGGTGCTTTTGGAGCAAGGCAAATACCCGCAAGCCAAAAAAGTCTTCGCCCGGGCCCTATCGGTATGGGAACAAGGGCTGGGCGCGGACAATCCCCTACTCACCCATCCCTTGACCGGCCTGGCACAATGCCTGCTACCCAAAGACCATCAAACAGCTCTGCCTCTGTTAGAGCGAGCGCTCCTCCTGAAACTGGCTCACCCTTCCGATCCCGCCGAACTGGCCGAGATCCGCTTTACCCTGGCCCGCGCCGTCTGGCTCTCCGACAGCAATCACGCCCGGGCTCTGCAACTGGCCAACCAAGCGGCAAGCGATCTGACCAAATCCTCCAGTCCCAAACCAAAATTGAAGAAAAAAATTGGCGATTGGCTTCGGACTAAGACTCCGTTTTAGGGTAGGATGGTGGCCTAACAAGGAGGCATGCGATGATGCGGCGTGCGACAGTGATTGTGTTTGTTTCGTCCTTTTGTTTATTGGGTGCCGATGGCCAAGATGATCTGTCCGGAATCTACCAGAAAACCAAAGATTGGAAATCAGAGGTGGCGGTCGAGGTCTTTGGTCCCAAGACGCTTTGGAATGCGATCAATGGTGGGGCGGAGGTTTACTTGGCTTATGGTTTCGAGCGCCTGCACATGGGAGAATTGTCTCAGGGTGACCTCCGGGTCTCGATGAACATCTTTGATATGGGTGCGGGCTTGAACGCCTTCGGCATCTATCGGAAGGAAAAGCCGCGCAAGGGGGTGACCTTGGCCATCGGGGCCCAGGCTTCCTCGGCTCCTCCGTTCCGATGCACTTTCTATAAAGATCGCTTTTACGTAAAAATCGGCGCCATGGGCGGCGAGCTTAGTACGGAAAAGTGCCGAGAGCTTGCTTCGGCGACGGCGGCCTTGTTGCCTGGTGATAACCAGGCTCCGGGCGTGTTCGCACTGTTGCCAAAAAAAGATAGAATCGCGGGATCGGTCGGCTATACGCTCGAGAGTTGGCTGGGATTGTCGGAGCTAGCCCACTGCCTGCACGCCGAATACAATCTGGGCCAAGACCAAGCGGTTAGCGTGTTTGTCATGTTGCCGGCGTCGAGCCGACCGGTGGAAAAAACCTGGCAGAAACTGGCGAGCAAATGGACGCCGATAAAAAGTGACAAAGGTGCTTTTCTCTCGCGTAGCGTTCCCTATCGCGGCGATGTGGTGCTGGCCAAAACCAAACGCGGTATTTTCGGGGTAGCCGGCGCCGGCAAGATAGAACAGAGCATGGCGCTACTGCTGGGTATGATCGCTTCGAAGTAGTGCTTACTTCTCGATGCCGGTGCGGGCCACCACGCCCTGCTGGTAATAGTGTTTAACCTCGCGCATCTCGGTTACCAAATCGGCGGCTTCGATAAGTTTGGGCTCGGCCTTGCGCCCGGTGACCACCACTTCGGTCCCTTCGGCCCGGGCGGCAATCTTTTCTAGCAGTTCATCGACGCTGAACAATTTGTAATAGGTAGCGATGTTGGCTTCATCCAGGATCACCAGCTTGAATTTGCCCGAAGCCATGGCCGCCGCTGCCTCGTCTAGTCCCGCGCGCGCGACCTCAATGTCCGCCGCTTCCGGTTCGCGGGTAATGAAACACTCCCGACCGCACTGCTTGATCTCAATGGCATCTGACAAACGCTCTAGCGCGGCCAGTTCGGAATACCACATACCCTTGACGAATTGGGCAATGTACACCCGGTAGCCGGCGCCAGCGGCCCGCAGCGCCAAACCAAAGGCGGCCGTGGTCTTGCCTTTGCCATCGCCGGTGTACACATGCAAGTAACCCTTTTTCCAATTTGAACCATCTTCTGACTGCGTCATATTTGCCTCCTTCTATTGCAGGTACGGTAAACCAAACTGACCGGCGATGGTAGGAAAAAGCTGGCTTTCAGCCAACAGCCATGGGAAAAATAGCTTCGCATTTGATTCGTGAGAAGTACCCCCTCATGAGTCATCCCCGAAACGTTTCTGTCGGGGACCCATGTTGCCTAATCACTGGGTTCCCGACAGAAACGTTTCGGGAATGACTTGTTTGTATAGAACGATCTTGAAAATTGTGGAGGGCAAACATGGCTGAAAAAAACTTCAATATCGCCATTTTAATGCAAGAAAGCGGAGTTAAGTTCGGCACCAGCGGCGCCCGCGGCCTGGTCACCGATATGACCGACGAGGTTTGTTACGCTTACACCGCCGGCTTCATCCAGTACCTGGAACAAAGGGGAGAGTTGAAATCCGGCAGCACCATGGCCGTGGGCGGAGACCTGCGCGCTAGCACCGATCGCATCATGCAGGCAGTGGCCCAAGCCATCAGCGATCGGGGCTACCAGCCTCACAATTGCGGCAAGCTGCCTTCACCGGCGCTGGCTTTATACGGTCTGACCGAGGGCATCCCCACCGCCATGGTAACCGGCAGCCATATTCCGGATGATCGCAACGGCATCAAATACACCACCAAAACCGGCGAGATTCTCAAATCGGATGAAGCCGGCATGAAGAAGCAAACGGTGATCATCCCGGACGGTCGCTTCGACCCGGAGGGTATGCTGGTCTCGCCCGGTGCCTTGCCGCAGGCCGACGATACCGGCATCGGCCGCTATCGACAACGCTACTTGGATGTCTTCGGCGCCGATTGTCTCCAGGGTGCCAAGATAGGCGTATTCCAACACTCCGCAGTCGGCCGCGAGCTGATGGTAGACATTCTTCGGGGCCTGGGCGCCGAAGTGGTTCCCCTTGGATTTTCAACCAGCTTCATCCCGGTCGATACCGAGGCCATTCGCCCCGAAGACGTAGAAAGCGCCAAGCAATGGGCCGCCGAGTATTCTTTCGACGCCATTGTCTCCACTGACGGCGACAGCGATCGACCGCTGGTGGCCGACGAGAACGGAAAGTGGTTGCGCGGCGATGTGGCCGGCATCCTGGTGGCCAAATTCCTAGGCGCCGACGCCGTGGTCACGCCCGTCTCCTGCAACACTGCCGTGGAAAAATGCGGCTTCTTCGGCCAGGTCATCCGCACCCAAATTGGTTCGCCCTATGTAATCGAAGCCATGCAAGCCGCGGAACTTGCCGGGGCCAAGCACGTAGTCGGTTACGAAGCCAACGGCGGCTTTCTTCAGCAAACCGCGGCCCAGGTCGGTGAAAAGACTCTTGCCCTCCTGCCTACTCGCGACGCGGTCATCGTTCATCTGGCCATCTTGCTGGCCGCTCGGCAAATGAATCTTAAAGTTAGTGAACTGGCTGCCAAGCTGCCCCAACGCTTCACCATCAGCGACCGTCTCAAACAATTCCCTACCGAAAAAAGTCATGCCAAGATCAAAGAGCTCAATAGCGGCCATGCCCGAGAAGATCGCGCGGCCATCGAGAAGCTGTTCAAAGCTCATTTCGGCGCGGTAAAAAGCCTCAATGCCGTAGACGGCCTGCGCATCACCTTTGAAAGTGAAGAGGTCGTTCACTTGCGCCCTTCCGGCAACGCCCCTGAGTTCCGTTGCTATACCGAAGCCGACACCGAGTCGCGCGCCCAAGAGATAAACCGTATCTGCATTGGCATTATGTCCACCTGGAAATGACAACTTTCCAATCCTTAGGAATTCAGTTATACTGGATTCATGGACTCAGCTGACGACAAACGAGGCCAGACCTTCGGTGAAACATCAGGAGAAGTTCAAATCCATCGCCGCCTGACCTTGCCCACACCGGTCATCGTGCTCCAAGAGCGAGATGAGGATCGAAGAAAGACATTCTTTGGCTATGCCAAGAACATCAGCCGCGGGGGAATGTTCATCGGTTCAACCTGCCCCCACCAACCAGGTTCCAAATTCAGTATCGAGTTTCCCCTACCCTCTCCCTTTCGCCAATTGGTCAATTGCACCTGCGAAATCGTCTGGAACCGCTCCTACCAGTCCGGTAATCTCCACGAACCCGGCATGGGTCTACGATTCCTCGACATCCCAGAAGACGCCGCCCAATCCATCGACGACTGGGTAAATTCCACCGACTGACATTGGGGCCTGTTTAGTTGCTTTCCCAAATGCCCCGTTTTTTCAATTCAGCACCGTGCGTTGTCTGTATTTTACTACCCCAAAAAAAACCAAGTCATCCCCGAAAAGTTTCTGTCGGCACCCTCCGGGCACCGTACAATATAGGTGCCGTGCCATTTGGTACGGGGATCTCTTGAAAAACCCGCGAATACAGGATGTTAGAGAAACCTGGGTCCCCGACAAAAACGTCTCGGGGATGACGATTTCGCATTTATCGACAGTCTCAAAACAAGCAGGAATGAGCGAATTTCATGGTGAAGTTGGGGTCAGACGCGCTGGATGATCTCGTCGAGGGATTTGCGTTCTCTGGTTTTCGTGGAAATTCCGCGGTAGTGGTCGGGCAGATGGTCTTCTTCGGTACTGGGATAGCCAACGCCGATGATGACCAAAGGTTGATCGGATTCAGACAAATTGAACTGCCGGCGAACCTGGGTAGGATCGAAACCGGCCATGGGACGGGCTACCAGACCCATTTCGGTGGCGGCCAACATCAGGTTCATGGCTGACATGCCCAAGTCAAACTGATGATACTCACGCCCCGGTAGGAGGCAGTCGCTTCCTTTTTGGCTGTAGCCAACTATCAACAAGGGTGCACGACTGGCCCACGATTTGTTGCCGCCGGCCAAAGTCTCCGCCCCTTTAATCCGCGAGGTCTCGGACTCCAGGAACAAATAGCGCCAAGGTTGGTTATTGAAACAAGAGGGAGTCAAACGGACCGACTCCATTAAAACCTTGATTTGATCGGCCTTTAGAGCTTCGCGTGAGATTGAGCGTGTGGCCAGGCGATTTTGCAATGTTTTTACGATTCGGTTTTCCATTTCACACCTCCCCGTGAAAATTTGGGCCGATGTGGCGGAATGTCAACCATGCAGAGAGGATGATTATGATTAAATCGCTCCTAGGGGCATTGCGCATAGGGCAATACCGGAAAGTCCAAACCGAGGTTTTCTGCTATTCCTCTGAATGTGAAGGTCTCGATAATTTGGGTGGTATATTGGCCAGAGCTATCTGCCTCGATGAGCGCCTCCATGAGATCGCCGGTATCCTCAACGGAATGATTGTGTAGGGCCTGGAACAAGATCGGTTGAAAACTGCTTTCTCCAATTTGTGTTCGCAGCTCCCATAGCGCCGCACTTAGAATCAAACTAGAGCCGTGAGGCTCGGGGGCAGGCGAGTTCTGGGCTACGCACTGGGCAAGGGTTTGGGAGAGGCTGGAAAAAACCTGGTCTATGCCCTCCGCCTCCATGCGTTCGAGCAGAGAACGGCAATAATCACCTTTATAAATCAGATCATCGGGAGCAATCCGCGTATTGTCCAGGTTGCGATCGAAACCGGGCCATTGACTTGGCTCGATAACTGGGTCGCCGGTAAAGCTCGCGGCCAAATAGTCGGCCAGGGCTTCGTGTATCAGGCTATTGCCAATAGATCGATTCAAGGCAAAAACCGCATGGTGGCCAAACTCGTGGGCCATTACATCCACGTTCAGCAAGGAATGGCTCAGATCCCACATACCTTGTTCTAGCGAATAGCAAAGTTGCTTGCTCTCGATAACCGCTCGGTCGAATTTAAGGACCACTCGGTCGGCGCGCAGCAATTGTTGAACTCTCTCACTATCATCCAGATCCAAAACGTAGCCAGTCAACCAGTTGGCCATGTGAGTGATTACATAATACGACTGAACCTCGTTTAGGCGCGCATCGTCCAATCCATAGAGAAAGCGGTTGTCCTCGGCCCAGGCGCTTTCCCCCAAACTAGTGCTTACGGAATCGATGAAATATCCGCGCAAAGAGCCGTCGCCTTGCAAGCAGGGAAGATCGCGCTCCTCCAGAGCTTCCGGATCTTGCCCCAACCAAACCTGACCGCGACCAGTAAAGTAATTTGCCGGACAGAGCATGCTTTCCTGATCCTGCCAGACTTGCGGCTCATCTGTATTGCTGGACCCACAGGCAGAGACAATGGCCAAACAAGCAATCATGAACCATGAAAATAATCCCATCATAATGGAAAATTATACCACTGGGTGTGGTTATGGTCAACTTGGCTTCCGGAAAATCGATAAAGAGAGTAAGTAATTGATATTACTGGAGCGCACTTGACAGTTTAGGAAAGGTGACTATAATCCGCGTCCAATCTTGGGGGATACGTAAACTCTTTCCCGTTGGTATGACCGCCGGAGGATGACTGCATGGTTCAAGTGAAAAGTTCAAAAGATGAAAACAACGACCGACGTCCGATTCGCAGCAAGACAACATCCAAAACTCCTGCCCGCGCCAAAAAAATGCCGACCAAAGCGGTTCTGAAGCAGATGGCCAAAGACTGGGCACACGTCACCTGATACTAAGGGCTGGCGCGCCGTTTTCGGCGGGCCTAACATAAATCAATAAAGTCCTGAGCCATTTAGTGGATGTCGGATTCCTTCGGTTTTTCCGCCTCTTGGATCACTCTATCTTTTCCCTGCTCGATGAGATTCTGGAGTTGTCTCGTTCTACTGCTTTCTCGTTCTCTCTGGTAGTCCTTGAAAATGTGCCAGCCCACGAAAACGCCTAGGGCCAGTACCAGCACCAATAACAGCATGATGATGTCTCGAATGGTGAAGGTTCGGGAGAAGCGGTGAGACACAACCTTGGTTGCGCTGGCCATCGGCGGGGGTGTTGATACCGTCTCTATTCGTGGTTCGGTCGTACGTTTTTTTCGTTTGGATGTCCAGTTGGTTCCGAAATCACTGATGTCCAGGGGATCCATGCCGGTAGATCCGCCGGTTTCAAGCTGTTTGGATCCGGGATCGGTCTCGGTTAGCGGAGCCGTGGGCAAACCGGGGCCGGTGGGATTGGTGCTGCTTGACGGTGCTTGCTCAATGGCGATATTGCTCTCGGACGAATCGAACAGGGAATTCAAGTTGGGCCCTCGCGTTGTCTCGGAGAACGGTTTTCGCCGGGGCAAGGGGGGCGGGGGGAAACGATCGGGAGTCGCGGCTTTGGGTGTTGTTGGTACCCGGTTTTCGACAGTTTCGGGCGCGGAAAGATCGAGGACCACGTGCTCGGTTGGCATCTGCTGATCGTCGAAAGAGGGCAGATCATTTTCCAGCGCCGCGCTCATGCTGGGTAAGTCGATTTCCTCGATGGGCGCGGTTTCAGTGGGCGCGGCCTCGGTGGGAATGTCGAGCTCCAAGGTGTCTGGGTCGATCCGCGATCCCTGTTTGTTCGATTTTTTCTTGGTCATCATGTTCACTCGTTAGCAAATGTTACTGTGAAAGGCCTTGCAAAGGCAAGATTTAGGGGAGGGACCGCTAGCCCCAGTGTTTGACACATTCTTAGCCAACAGATACCTTCTGGGCATCTCATATCGTGGAGAGAATGTGGCTAATAAAAACAATGTGGAAATATGGTTGGTGCGGCACGGCCAGACCCATAGTAATCTTCAGGGCATCATCAGTGGCTGGGCCGATGTGCAATTGACTGACTTGGGCAGAGAGCAAGCACAAATACTGCGTCCCTTTTTGTCGGAAAATCTTTTCGAGAGTGTCTGGTCTTCCGATCTGGTGCGGGCGATAGAGACGGCTCGCTTGGCATACGGAGAGCCGACCATCGACCAACGACTACGCGAAATTCATTTTGGCGAACTGGACGGAAAATCTTTCCATGATCTGAGCAAAGCGCAGCAGGACTCTTTGATTGCGTTTTTTGATTTCAAGGCCCCGAAAGGGGAAAGTCTTTTGGAATTGACCAACAGAGTGCATGAATTCTTCGACGGCTTGGCTCCCGGCCGGCATCTGGTGTTTACCCATGGTGGTGTGGTTCGCGCCGTAACCAGCAAGCTGGGGCCCGATCACTTTTTGCCCAATGGCTCAGTGGTTGGTCTGAATTGGTCAGACAAAAAGCTCTTGTTCATCCGCGAAAACGAAAAAAGCCAAGCCAGCCCGTTGGCCCTTGCCACCGGCGGGGAAAAGTGAGACCTTCCTAGACGATAGGGGGACCGTTGTCAGAAAACACAATCACTACTATTTTGTTTGTAGATGACGAAGAGGTCGTGGGCCAGGTGACCAAGATGATGCTGGCCTCGCTAGGATACGGGGTGCTGTTTGCCAGCAACGGTGTCGATGCCATCGAACTTTATCGAGAACACCAAGCGGAAATCAGTTTGGTGATTCTCGACATGGTCATGCCCGAGATGAGCGGTATAAAATGTCTGCAAAAACTCAAGGAAATCAATTCTGGGGTCAGGGTTCTCTTCACTACCGGGTACATGCAAGAAAACCCGGTGAAAAAAACAGATGACGGGGCTTGCTATCAAATTCTCACCAAGCCGTTTAGTCGTGAACAACTAGCTGATGCAGTGGGCCATGTTTTGACCAAACCGTCATGATTTGACAGGCCGAGGGCAAGCGGCTACGGTTTAGCAATCAATGGCAAACAAGGCCCGAAGCAGTAGTGAAGTTTGGGGCACGGCGAAGACATCATTGGCAGTGGTATTTCTTGCGCTGCTGTATTGGGTTGTCGAGTCCGTGGTCGATACCCTTGTCTTCTTTCCTGAACTGGGTTTGTTCGGCAACCTGTTACCGGGTAGCCACGAAGTTACCATGCGCTTGATTGCGATATTCTTGTTGGTTGGTCTGCTGCTTTCCTACCAGTACGCGATCAAAGACCGTGATGAGGCCAAGAAGAAACTGCAGATACAACAGACGGCTGCCATCGCCTCGGACCGGCTCAAGTCTCTCGGAGAGATGGCCTCTGGAATTGCCCACGAGTTGAGTCAACCGCTGATGGGTATCAGGGGATTTGCCGAGCATGTCATGCTTGGCTTTGACCGCCAATGGGATATGAGCCAAGCCGACATTCGCAAGATGATGGTTCGAATCGTGGAACAAGCCGACCGCATGAATCACATTGTCGATCACGTGCGTATGTTTTCCATGGAATCGAACCGGCTGGAAGTACGTCCGGTGCAAGTGAATGAAGTGATCACCATGAGTGTCGAGTTGATGGCCACTCATATGCGCCACCGGGGTATCGAATTGGAGTGTGTGCTGGCAGAAGACTTGCCCAAAGTGAGTGCCAACCCATTCTCTTTAGAGGAAGTCTTGATGAATCTGACCACCAATGCCCGCGACGCTTTCAGGAAAGAAGCGAGTTCGGACCAGGAAGTGGCCGGCAAGATCGTTTTGCGATCTTCTCTGCTTGACGAAGGCGAGGAAACTTTTGTGAAAGTGGAAGTGGTCGACGACGGCATGGGAATTGCCGACGAGGTGATGCCTCGGATTTTCGATCCCTTCTTTACTACCAAAGAACCAGGCAGTGGCGCTGGGCTCGGCCTGGCCGTGGCCCGGTCCATCATCGAGAAAATGGATGGAGAATTGACCGTTCAGTCCCAGGAAGGGGTCGGCACCACGACCGGTTTCAAATTACCGGTTCCGTCCGCGGCCGATACGGGATGAGCCAAGGTGACAATCATGGAAGAGAAACTGTGCATCCTGATAGTCGACGACGAAGAGGTCCTGCGGGAAATGCTTGGCAACTATTTACGCCAGGCCGGGCACGAGATAGAAGAGGCGGACAACGGGCATGCCGCGCTTGAAAAGTTGCGTTCGGGTCAATACGATCTGGCCCTGGTGGACATTCGTATGCCCAAGATGAGCGGATTGACCCTGTTGGAAAAAATCAGTGAGATCCATCCGAATCTTCCCGTGGTGATTATCACCGGGCATGGCACCATGGACACCGCCATTTCGGCCCTGAAACTAGGGGCAGTGGATTTTCTGCTTAAACCGGTCAAGTTGCAGGAACTAGACGCGGTCTTGGCGAAAGTCGCCCATGTTTCTCAATTGCGAAAAGACAAAAGCAGATTAAAGCAGACCATCGGTTTTATCCAGAGCACGACCCATCCCCGCGGCAACGAAGGTGAGCTAAAGGGTGTCGATCCGGCTACGCAAGAGATCAGGAAGCAGATACAACTAGCGGTCAAGGGTCAATGCGATACCATTTTGATTACGGGCGACACTGGTACCGGCAAAGATGTCGTGGCCCGTGAAATCCACGCTTTAGCCAGCACACCGAAAGATCCCTTCATCCCGGTCAGTTGTCCCGCCATTCCCGATTCCCTGGTGGAGAGCGAGTTGTTTGGCCACGTAATGGGCGCTTTTACCGGTGCCATGGAAGACCGGGCCGGATGCTTCGAGCTGGCTCATGGGGGCAGCTTGTTCCTGGACGAGATCGGAGATTTGTCCGCGGCCGCCCAGGCCAAGTTGCTGCGGGTGCTGGAGACGCGTATGGTACGCCCATTGGGCGCTGCCCGGGAAATACAGGTAAAACTTAGGGTTATCGCGGCCACCAATGTTTCGCTGGAGGATGCAGTAAGAAATCGCAAGTTTAGAGCAGACCTCTTGTATCGTCTCAACGTTTATGCCATTCACTTGCTCCCCTTGCGCGAGCGCCCCAAGGATATTCTCCCCCTGGCCGATCATTTCCTGTCATCCTATGCCCAGGCCCGCAATCTACAATTTGACGGCTTTTCTCCAGAAGCTCGCCAACGACTCGAAGAGATGGACTATGCCGGAAACGTGCGTGAGCTTCGCAACATGGTCGAGCGCGCCGCCATATTACGAAGCGAAGGCCGCATCGAGGCCGATGACCTGATTCAGATGGGCCGACGCACTAAGCCGGTCAGCAATAATGCCAACCCAGTCGATAAAAAAGACGCCGAGCGCAAGCGTATCTTGGATGCCCTGGAAAAAACAAAATGGAACCGCCGTGAAGCGGCCAAAACCCTGGGCATTCCGTATTCCACCCTCCGCTATCGTATAGAGAAATTGAACATCTCTTGATGGCGAAAGCCTAATCATTCAATTCATTTTCAGTGATGAGATACACGCGACGCTTGTCGGTCTGCTATCTAATGTTAATCTTGGTAACTTTTGTTAGTAAGAATTGACAAGAAGGGCTGTTCTTGTTTGCCGACAGGTCCCGGTCATAGAAAAACTACAAACTTTAGGTAGGGTTACAAGGTTCGCTCCTGGGCGGTTTTGTGGCATGAGACTTGCTTCTAAGATGTGAATTGCTTGGTCGCAGGAGGAGAAAGGGTTCATGCGCATCTGTCTCACAGATTACCAACCCTTGGTGCTGACCATGCTCGGTGATTTTCTCAGGGATTTGGGGCACGAGGTTTTTTGCGCCAATTCGGGAGAACAAATGCTGCAAGCGCTTGACCAAAGTGAGAAGCCAATAGACTTGGTGATTGCTGATTTGGAAATGCCGGGTTGCTCGGGCAATAGTCTGGTGCGCAAGCTTCACGAATTGTTTCCCAAAATCCCTATTATTTTGATGACCGGGGCGGCTTTGAATCTTTCTCCGCAGGATGCCCTGGCGAGTGGTGTTCAGGCTTTTCTGCGTAAACCCATTTGGTTGAGTGAGCTGGAGCTATTGCTGGCACGGATATCCCACCGTGACGCCAATGGGAAAGTTGAATCCCACTGAAAGAAGCGGCCGGCGATAGTACGCTCAGGAGGAAGAAATGACGGAAAAACAGGTTCCGGAAAATGCATTGCGCATGCTTCAGGTTTTCGAAGAAGGCAAACGCTTTACGGAAGATCTGATGAAAGAGAACGAGAATCTGCGCCTGGTGGTGGCCAAGCTCAAGAATGAGAGCAAGGAACTGGAGAAAAAATACATCCAGGTGGATGTGCCACGCATGCGCGAGAAGATGCGAATTTTGGAGGCGGAACTTCACGAATCGCGAGAAGAGAACGAAGAACTGCGGAACCAGTTTTCTTCGGTGGAGGAAGAGAACCGGGAGTTTGCCGATCGCTACATCCAGGTGGAGCGGCAGAACTCTGATTTGATCAACATGTATGTGGCAACTTATCGCCTGCACTCCACCCTGGATTATGACGAGGTTCTTCAGGTCGTGAAGGAAATCATCATCAACATGATCGGAACCGAATCCTTCGGCATATATTTGATTGATGAAAAAGAGAAGCGACTGGTCATGATTGCCAACGAAGGCCTGGATGTCCAGAGCAATGAGTCGGTTCCACTGGCCGAGGGCTCGCTGGGCAAAGCGGCGCAGACCGGTCAAATTGTGTTGCGCGAGGACGTACATACCCAAAACGCAGACAGCGAGCCTATCGCTTGTGTGCCCTTGAAGGTAGGGGATCGAGTCATGGGCGTCATCGGTATCCAAAGTCTGCTGTTACAGAAGGATGGGTTTCAGGCACTGGACCACGAGTTGTTCGAAATGTTGGGTGGCCACGCTGCCACCGCGATTTACGGGGCCCGGCTTTACTCCGTTTCGGAAAGAAAGCGCAGTACCCTGGAGGGTTTTATCGACCTGATTAAATCGGACGGGAGTTAGTACCCGATAAAGATTTGGGAGGAGAGACATGGCATTTAGCGGCAATCTGGAAGATCTGGCAATCGCCGATGTGTTGCAATTGCTTCATGTCTCGAGAAAATCGGGAACGCTGCGTTTGACAGGCCCGGAAGGTGAAGTTGCCATCGCCTTCAAGGACGGGGATGTTATCGGTGCCAATCATCCTTCCAAAAAAATCAACATCGGTGGAATTCTTGTAAAGCGTGGAGACGTGACCGAACAAGACATTGACCAGGCAGTGGCCCAACAGCAAGAGGCGGGACAACAGCGCCGGCCTTTGTTGGCTACCTTGGTCGCAATGGGCTGTGTGGATGAAAAAAAGGGTTGGCGGGCACTGGAAAATCTTATCGAAGAGACCTTGATTGAAATCGTGGCCTGGCGATCGGGAGAGTTTGGCTTCGAAGTAGATAATATTGAGGTTTTCGATGAGTTTCGGCATTTTCCCGAGAGTATGTCTCCCATGATGCCGATGGATACCCAGAGACTGCTCATGGATGCCATTCGCATTCTGGACGAACGCAACCAGGGGGCTCCGGTGTGTTCCTTGGCTACCGAAGACGAGTTGCCATCCAACTCGGATCCTGAACCAGAACCAGAACCAGTACCTAAGCCAAGGCCGGAACCAGAATCTGAACCTGACTGCGTGCCCATGGAACTATGGGCAGAAGAGGAGACGGACACTAGCTACGTCGTGCAAGCCATGACGGCGCCGGAGCAAGCGCAGGAAAAACCTACGGCGGCACAGATCCTATCAGAAGTGAGTCCGATGGACGCCGACAAGTTACTTTCTTCGATGGAAGTGAGCGACCAGCCGACCGATAATAGAAGCCGCGCCGATCGTAAAGTGACGGTTTTTTGTCAGGACGGCTTCGTTAAACACTCCTTGCATACGGTAGGCAAAGGGGAAGGCATCGAGATTTTCACCACGGAAATTGATCGGGACATTCTCCGGCGTCTGGATGGTTGGATTCGAGACGACAAGTTGCCGGTACTGGTTGCCGACATGTCCGTAGCTGCCAATGGTGAACAGTGGTTGCGAAAAGGAAAACGTTTGTTACAAAGAGCCCAAAATCTGCATTCCGAAGTGACTGTGGTTGTGCTAACCGACGGCGGGATGGAGGCACAGAAGAAGGCATTTTCTCTGGGGGCCAAGACGGTGCTGGTCCGCCCGGTGAGAAGCGAACAAGCCGACCAATACGTAGTGCAGATGAAAACATTTTTTCAGGTGCTGATCGCTTGTTTCAACTCGGCCTTCGGCCAACGAGATGCCATGGTGCGGAGAGTAGCCCAATGCATGCAGCAGATGGCCATGCTGCGCCAACGCGTCAATGAGATCCAGTGGGGCGGCGAAGAGTCGCCCGAGATTTCCTTGGTGGTATTAAAGTACGTGGCCGATTTCCTGGACCGCTGCATCATATTCCTGGTGCGTCGGGGTGATCTCATTGGCCTGGGTGCCTTTGGAGTGGATGATTGTGGCGAAACGCTGTCTTCCGCCGTGGTGAAGCTTAAAATTCCGCTGGCCGAAACATCCATTCTTAAGGATGTGGTGGAAGGGGGAATGGTGTTCCAGGGTGTCTGCCATGATCCATTGCTCTACGATCGCTTATATAAAAACATCGGAGCTCCGGCCAGCCCGGAAGTGGTGTTGTTGCCCCTGAAAACCTCCGAAAGCACCGTAGCTTTGATCTACGGCGATTTCGGCCCTTATCCAGCAGCCCCGGTGCAAACCGATGCCTTGGAAATCATGGCTTGCCAGGCAGGGATGGCTTTTCAGATTGCCCTGTTGCGCAGAAGTGTTGATGCCGGCAAATTGAAACCAGAAAAAAAAGAAACGAAAACGGTGAAACTCGCCCGTGATAAGGACCAGCGGGATAATAGTTTGGGGGTCCAATGAGCAAGGAAAGAAGAGAATTTCCCCGGATCGAGCGCGTGCTCAAGGTTAGCTACCAGGACTCCAAGGCCTTGGCTGATTACACCGAGAACTTCAGCGAAGAGGGCGTGTTCATCAATACCGAACAAGAATTGGCAATCGGAACCCCCATTGTTTTCGAAGTCTCCATGCCCGGACTCATCCAGCCACTGCAACTTAAGGGAGAAGTGGCCTGGTGCCGACCGGCGCGAAGTGTCGACGATGCTCAGTCAGCGGGGGTAGGAATCCGGCTTAAATTTGACCAGGAGATGACCCGGGAACGAGTGGGGCAGTTGCTGCGGCAATCCGATTGCCAGGGCAAGGAATCGGGGCCACGCCAGAGCCAGGAAAAGTGCATCATCTTGCTCGCCGAGGACAATAGCTGGACCAAAGATTTGTTTCTGCATGCGCTTAAGTATCGTACCGGCCTGGATCTCAATCAACTTGAAATCCTTGACGTGAGCAATGCCGAAGAGGCTTGGAAACTGCTGCAGAACCAGGAGTTGAATCTGGTGATCATCGAGTGGAGATTGTGTCGAAATCCTGATTACAACATCCTGCAATTGGTTCGTTCTCAGAACCGCCCAGGCGCGCTGAGCGTGGTCGTAGTAGGTGGAAGCGATGAGGAACGAGGCCAGGCCTTGGCTGCCGGGGCTGATGTTTATTTGCGCCGACCCATCCCCGCCAAAGGTCTGATAAACACCGTTTGCTCCCTTTTGGGTTTCGAACAAAAAAGAGCAGCCAAGAATCCAATCAGCGATTCCTTGACACCCGACGGCTTCGCCTGCTAAATTGAAACCACTGTAAAAACCTTGTTTTCAAGGACGTTTAGGCATGTTTCAGCCTGTTCATTTCGGAAAATATTACCTCTATGAGCGCTTGGCTGTGGGCGGTATGGCCGAGATCTACAAGGCCAAACTGTACGGCGTTGATGGTTTCGAAAAGAACATGGTGGTCAAACAGATTCTGACCCAATACGCCCGTCATGAAGAGTTTGTGCAGATGTTCGTCGATGAGGCCAAAATCTGCGTTTCTTTGTCTCATGGCAATATTGTTCCGGTCTACGAACTGGGACAAATAGAAGATATCTACTTCATTGCCATGGATTGGGTCGATGGCAAGAACCTGGGCGAATTACTCGATGCCGGGCTCGACCGTGAAATGCCTCTGTCCGTGCCCCATGCTTTGTACATCACCAGTGAGATTCTGGCCGGTCTCGATTATGCCCACCGCAAGACCGATGAGCATGGCGAGGCGCTGCACATTGTCCACCGCGATGTCTCTCCCCAAAATGTGATCATCTCCTTCGAAGGCGAGGTCAAAATCGTCGATTTTGGTATCGCCCGGGCCGCCACCAAGGCCCACGCTACCGAAGCCGGAGTCATCAAGGGAAAATTCGGTTACATGTCGCCCGAGCAGGCCCAGGGCAAAGAGGTCGATGGTCGCTCTGATGTTTTTGCCACTGGTATCCTGCTCTATGAAATGTTGACCTTGGAACGCTTGTTTCATAGCGATAGCTCTGTGTTCACCCTAGAGCGGGTCAAGCGGGCCGACATTCCTACTCCCTCGCGCACCAATCCCAAACTTCCGCCTCAACTCGATGCCATCGTATTTAAGGCCTTGGAGCGAAATTCACGCAAACGCTACCAATCGGCCGGGGAAATGCGCAAAGACATCAACAAATTTCTGTTCCAGCTGGAACAAGAAGCATCTGCCAATACCGTGACTACCTACATGCAGGGGCTTTTCTCCGAGGAGTTGGTGAAGCGCAAGCGGCAAGGACCACTACCGCGTCCTCTGCCACCTGCCGCCGCGGTACCGGTAGCTGCGCAGGCTCCGGTCGATGCACCTTCACCACCAGCGTCAGGACCCGCGGTGACGGCTCCGGCGGGTCCACAAGATTTGTTCGGGGCAAGTTCGGTTGCCTCGTCGGCGGTAGATATTGGCGAGCTCGAAACCATGGAGGAATCACGGCTTGATATGGGTGTGGCCGAGGAACCGCTCGACCTCGATTTTACCTATGGGGGCGCGGCCAAGCGGGCCAAGTGGTTGGTGATATCTTTAGTGCTGGCTGCTTTGGTTCTGGGTTATGTCTTTTTGCGCGCGCCGATTTCCAGCATGTTTTCAACCATGGGTCGCGTGGTCGATGAATCTTCTGCGCGATTGGCCCAGAAGGATTTGGGTACCATTCTGGTACGCAGCCAACCCTCCGGTGCCGCCGTCTATTTTGGCAACCGGAAAATTGGCAGCACCAACATGAGAATCAGGAAAATCGACCCGGAAATCGAGTATGAGCTGGTTTTGACCATGGAAGGCTATCCGCCCTGGGCTCGAAAGATACTGCCCTCGGATTGGCGGCAAAATAAAAAAATGGAAATTCAGATTTTCAAGGACTGGGCGGCAGACAGTCTTCATTGAGGAACTCGTTAGATATGGCAAGCAAACTTCACAAAGCACAGGACCAACTCGAGCAACTCCTTCGCGACCTTGGTCAAAAAGCGCAAATGTTGGGGCTTTTCGACCAAGGCGATCCGGCCCGGGTGGCAGCCTACCAGGAGGCCGAGCAAGCAAATGCCGATCGGCAAACCGAATTGGATTTCATCCTGGCGGAAATCAGCGAGGAGGAGCGGGACCGGGAGGAACGAAAAAGGGCGTTGCAGGTTGAGATCTCACAAATGAAGGTTTCAAAGGATAAACTCAACATAACCAAAAGCGTAAAACGGGGCAAAGTGGGCGGACTGGAAAAAAAATTGGCCGGGCTCGAATACGACTTTAAATTCGAGCAACGGGAATTGGCCGACGAGCTTCACAAGCAGAAAAAACAACAGGAACGGGAGAACCCGGACCGGGTGAAATATCACACCAGCAATATCAAGCGCATGAAGTTGAAGATGTTGAAGCAAACCAAGGAAATGGAATCATTGCGCCGCCAGATAGATAAATTTGAACAGCCGGCCCAAGAATTAGAGCAACAAAAAAGTTCGACCAAAGAGCGCATTCACGATCTGCGCGACGAGTTAGCCCGGCTGGGCAAAGAGGGAAGCACCAAGGAGAATCCCTCGGTACTGGAGCAGCAAAAAGTGGGGAAGGACAAGGAAGTCAGGCGCTCCGGTCTGCACCAGCTTAGTTGTCTGGCTGATGTGGCCGAGAGCTTGTATGACCGCCGCCTTGACCATCCGGTCTTACGCAAGTATTACCGAGATATTGAGCGGGTCGTCGAGCTGATAGATGACCTTCAGGAGCCTTTCTCATGAGCAGCCAAAAACTGAAAAATATCAGGCCAGTGGGGGCGGTTTGCTTGCTGGCGATCATGCTCTGCGCTTGTTCCGAGCAAGCCCCCAACGCCGATCGGCCTTGGTTCGTGCTGTTGGATCTTGCCCCCAACGCGACCACTGCCGAAAATCTGGCCGAAGACTTGGAAGAACGATTTGAAGAGAAACTAGCTGGTTGCTCGGCTTTGCGCGTACGTGACCAGGGGGTGGTGCTTCACTGGGTGGTAAGCCGCGGATTGTCCTCGGAGCAAGCCGGAAAGGATTTGGTTGCCCAACTTTCGGGTGCTACGCCTACTCGCTTACCGGTTCTGAACGTCAATTCTATCGAACGCCTGGCAGAAGAAGAAGGGCAGGAGGTAAGCGTCCCGGAAGAAGCGTCCGCCCTCGAAGAGTTGGCGGCTTTACTGCCCACTCCCGGGCAAGAACAACTTGGCTCCTTTCTGCTGGTACCGGCAAGCAAACGCCCGGCCGCCGCGACTATCTCATTTGGGCGCGTGGGACCTGCTTCCTGGACCAAGGCATTCGGAGCGCTTGGTTTGTCTGCCACCGCCGAGGCGGTCTACCGCGACACCGTCGGACCCCTGGGCAATGAGGTCTGGGTGTACGTCGGGCTGATGCCCGAGGGCAGCGGGGGGCAAGACTGGTTGCCCCGGATCCACCAGTTTTTGCTCGACCATCAGGTGCCTAGCGCAGAAGAGTTTGAAAAAGCACACCTAGAAGAACAGGAGAAGAAAAAGAAAAAGCGCCGTCGGCGCAGAAAATCCAAAAAACGATCGCGGCGAAAGAAGGCAAGGCCTCGAAAAATAGAGGCACCGACACCAGTGGTGGCGAAGGTGGAGTTGCCTATCGCCCTGAAGCGCTGGATGCCCTGGGGTGAGAGCCAAGTGTATCAAATGGATCGAATCGGCTGGGTGCAGCGGTCGAAGGCCACCACCAAAACTACCACTCGCAGCGCATTGTTTGGCCTGGGGCCAGAAGGTCGTGCCGTCGTCCTGGTGCTGGCACAGGACCCCGACTTGGCCGCCCGCTTGTTGACTCCCTTTGGCCTGGGAGAATGCCACGGAATCAATCTCACCTCGGCCATGCTGGGTTCTTTTATGGTCGTACCCGAGGTGGGGGTGGAGGGGGAAGTCTTGGACTTTCTTGGGGCTCAAAGCTTTCGGCGCTGGTTGCCCAGGTCATTGCGCCGGCAGGGATGGGCCAAAGCGCATCTGGGGAGAATGGTTACCAAGGCTGCCTACCGTTCCCCCAAGGGTGGATGGCGGGTGAGTTGGGTTGATTTTGACTCTACATCCGCAGCGGAGCAAGTACTAAACGAGGCCTATATCGAGCCCAGAAAAAGTGTGCTCCAGTCGGTACTCAAGAGCAAAAGAAGTGTGCACTACGATGTGGGATTGCGGATAGTTGAAGTAGGCGATGTTCAAGGCTGGTTTCTGAAAGGCGCCCGCGGAGGCCGACTGCAAGAACTATACTTCCAGGCCGGCACGCGAGTGGTCCTCATGCAGACCGCGCAAAGAAAGAAGGATGGATTTGAAGTGGATGACTTGTTGGCCCGGGCAGAGCTGCTCCAAATTTGGGCCGAAGATCCGCAGTAAATTTCCTCTTCAAAAAAACCAGAGAAAAAGGGCAAAAAGTCCTTGATTTCCTTCAGAAGCTTGATAGAATGCCGCGTCCCGTTAGGGTGTGTAAATTGTGATTGCTAAGGAGCGATAAAGCCATGTCAGCAGTGATTCTAGGAAAGAAAAAGGGCACCACGCAGATATTTGACGAAGACGGAAACCGGGTCCCGGTGACCGTGATCGAAGCCGGGCCCTGTGTGGTCACGCAGAAAATGACACCTGCCAAGCACAAATACAGCGCGGTTCAGGTTGGTTTTGAAAAGATCCCGGCCCGGAAAGTCAACCAGCCGGGAATGGGCCTGTTCAAAAGCCTGGATCTGGCGCCGATGCGCTACCTGCGGGAAATTCGGATGAGCCCCGAAGAGGCAGAGGCACACAAAGTGGGCGACGAAATTACCGTGTCGGTTTTCACCGCGGGCGAGAAGATCGACGTGATGGCAACCTCAAAAGGATGCGGTTTTCAGGGCGTGGTCAAGCGCTACCACCAGAAAGGCAACACGGCGACTCGTGGTACCCATGAAGTGCGCCGTCACCCCGGTTCCATTGGTATGTGCCAGTTTCCCGGCCGCATTTTCAAAGGGACCAGACTCCCTGGGCAAATGGGCAACAAGAGAGTGACCACCCAGAATCTTCGTTTGGTCAAGATCGACGAAGAACGTAATTTGTTACTGGTTCGGGGCGCCGTCCCCGGCGGCATCAATTCTCTGGTTGTAGTCAGAACTGCTATCAAAACCCACTGACCTACCTGCTGGTAAGATCCTTTTTTTAGCGAACTCGATCGACAGCTCATTCGATCCAGTTGTCCGTTTTGCGCAGGCGCATTTCTCGTTAGAGCCTTGTTTCATAGCCTCTGGGGCGATTTGTGGGTCGAGGAAAGTGCTTGTAAACAGATGTGGTAGTAGGTGCGAAGTGTAGGGAATTAGAGGATATTTAGAATTAAAGCCTTGCCTTCTCAGGGCTTCTACTATAGAACGCTGCAGATGGTTTTTACTTCCGCAATACATTCCTTGATACCAGAGAGAGAGAGTGGATCCATGCGTATCGGACGTTTTGGGAGTGCGCTTTTTGCGGTCTTCTGTCTTCTGTATGGTCCGGCAAATGCTGGAGCAGCAGAAGCGGATGAACCGATTCTGATGAACAAATTACATGATCTGAGCGGGCGCTTCGAGATTTCGCTGACACCTTCGATGTCAATTCTCGATAAGTACACCCGCCACGTCGGCACCTCGTTGGGACTTGGTTACTCCATCAACGACTACCTGGGTGTCGAACTGGATGTGGCGTACAATTTCATCAGCGGCGACCGAAAGCTGCTGGATGAAATCCTGCGTACCGCAACCACCCTGGATGGCGTCGAGCGTTTGGCCTTGACCGACTTGAAGCACATGACCTGGTCGGCCAGCCTGGGAGTGGTCTTCAGCCCGTTTTACGGCAAGCTGAACTTCTCCTCCGAGTTCGCGGTGACCATACACTTCTATATGGTGGCCGGCGCCGGAGTGGCCGAGTATCGTTACAGCGAACTGCGCCACTCGCCGCCCTTCGACCCGCTGTTCGGAGACAATCAGTTCCATAAGCAAGAAGTCACCTATCCCGTCAAACCGACCGGCCATATCGGCGGCGGCCTGCGTTTTCATTTCAATGAGAACTGGGGCATGAAGGTGGAGATTCGGGACATCCTTTTCTACGACCAGGGCTACAAGGGGCAAATCAACGAGGGTCTGGGCGTACAAGAGCGAAATATTGATGACTTTGTCCATACCGTGTTTCTGCGGTTGGGGGCATTTTACGCCTTCTAAGGCGTAAACGGTAAGCGGTCTTCGAGGAGAGGTCATGAAAAATATCATATTTGGCTTGGTTGCCACGCTCCTGATGATGGGCTCTGCCTATGCGCAAAGTCCCAACGAACGCGTGCATGTGTTGCAAAAACGAAACTATTCGGTAAAAAACAAGACCGAGGTGAGTTTTTTCGGCGGTTTGTCAGTTGATGACACTTTTACCCAGCATTACGCCGGCACCATAACCGTCGATTACCATCTCGACGAAGCCTTTGCCATTGAGGCCATGTGGATGACCAGCAAGATCCCCTTTGTCAACGGTGACAAACAAGGGGACGGCTACACCGGCGACGGCATTCGCTGGGGTATGGGCTACACCGACGCTCTGGAGAATCTGCGTTCCGCCCAACTCAGCCCGTCCAATGCCGATTTGGCCATGATTGGCAATTTCGTGGGCCTGAACGTGCAGTTCAGCCCAATTTACGGAAAGTTCTCTTTCTTCAACATGGGTCTGATTCATACCGACTTCTACGTCACGGCCGGCGGTGGTTTGGCATCCACCGAGTATCAGCGGCCGGATGATGTTTGGGTGGACACCGGTGTTTACTTCATGGGCGACTTTTGCTTGGGCCTGCGTATCTTTTTGGAGAGATGGTTCGCCTTGCGCCTGGACGTGAGAGACTTTGTCTTCGCCGCTCGGGTGGAGAATGCGACCCAGACCGGCTTCGATACTAAGATCCGAAGCACACTCTACGTGATGTTTGGGGTCAGCTTGCTGTTCGGTGGTGAGGATCCGGTGCAAATCTGGAGCCCGTACTGAGTGCATGAAAGAACTTCTGGTAGCTGTGGAGGATTCGAACGTGATAAAAAGTGTCGGAGCAATGGGATTTGTATTGGCAATGCTGCTAGGCTGGAGTGCACAGGGCCAGGTGGCTGGAACTTCTGCTCAACTCAATCAGGCGGTCGAAGCATATAATAGTAATGACTTAGCCGGCGCCGCCAAGCTCTTTTATGAAATCAAGATGGGCGATACCCAGGCGGCCAACCGGGCGCAAGCCGAATATTATCTGGCCCAATCGCTTTTCAAGATGGGCATGTATCAAAGCGCCTTGGCTTTCTTCAACGCGGTCTTCGTCGCCGGTCCGGCCCACCCTTATTACTTGAAGGGCGCCGAGGGTTTAATCAAGGTGGCCCAAGCCCTTCGTGATGACACCCTGATTCCGTCTCAGATCAACAAGTATTACAACAGCCAGGAATTTGCCCGCATGGATCCACTGGTGCTAAGCAGCATCAATTTCTATGTAGGGATGTTGCTCTATCGACAGGAAAAGTATGGAGAATCCATGGCTTTCCTGGCGGCTGTAGATGCCAAAAGCCGGGTCTATGCCAAGGGGCTCTTTCTGCAGGCCATCATCCACATTCGGCTCGGCACGCGTTATAACATGGCCCGAGATGAGACGCGCAGCCAGGCGGAATACGACCAAGCTATCAAACTCTTCAACAACGTTATCGGACTGTCGGGTTTCAAAGAGGACCAGGCCCAAAAGGCCATGGCCACCTACGACAATATCCTTCGACTTTGGCAGCTATGTACCTTGAATCTGGCGCGGGCTTATTACGGCAAGGGGGACTACGAAAAAGCAGTCATGTATTATTCCCGTATTCCCAAATTCAGCCAAGATTGGGCCGACGCTCTGTTCGAGATGGGTTGGGCTTTCTTCTTGCGCGAAGAGTATGGCAAGGCTCTCGGTTCCTTGCATACATTGCATTCTCCTCGCTTTGGCAGTCTTTTCACACCGGAAGCGTGGATTCTCAAGTCCACGGTGTATTTCCATGTATGCCTGTATGAAGAAGCCAAAGCTGCGATCGCTTATTTCCAGGGTAATTACGAGAAGTTTCTTCCCGAACTCAAGAATTTGGTTGAATCTTCACTGCCCAATGAGAAGTATGCCTCGCTCTTGTTGAAGGATTCTTTGGATGCCAACGACCCGATGGCAGTGGTGCCGCCTACCATTCGGTCTTCTATCTTGACCAGTCCGCGGGTGGAGAACTTCCGGCATTTTCTGCGTTCCCTGGAGGCCGAGGGATTGGCCATTCCTCAGGTGAGCGAGTGGAAGGGTAGCCGCTTGTTACAAGAGCTTGCTGGGGTGGTGAGTATGCAGCGCAACCTCCTGCTTCGAACCGCCGGCGGTTTTGTAAAGGCCAATCTTATCAACCGCTATCAGACTATTTTAGGATTCGTGGGTCACTCAAAGATGGTGCAACTCGAGATCACCACCCGTGAGCGCGAGTTGGTCAAGGCCGAGCTGCCCATTCAGGCTCAACTCCGTGGGCGTCTGGAGCCTCGGCCCAATGTTCCCGACGAGACTTTCAATTACTGGTCCTTCAAGCAGGAATACTGGCAGGACGAGTTGGGATTTTTCGAGTATACGGTTCGCGACGCTTGTCCGGCGAATCCTTAGAAAACGACTTCCGGAGGCATCTCATGCGTACTTATAGCACACGATCAGCCTTGGTTTTGCTCTTCTTGTCGATGTTTCTACTGGGTTCAGTCGCGCCTGCCCAGGCTGGTTTCCAGGATGGGACTCTGGTAGCCAAGGCCAAGAAGAAAAAGAAGAAAAAGAAGAAAAAACGCCGCAGCAAGGCCAGGCGGAAGGCAGCCAAGAAGGCTCCGGCCAAGAAAGCAGTGGCAGATAAAGACCAAGTATCCACCGGGCCGGCCAAGATCAAGTTGCCCATGGTGGAAGAGAAAAAGGCTGCCAGCGCGACTTTGGAAGATCGTCTTCTCGAAGAAGAAATTGCGCAAATTCGGGATATTATCCGCACAACCTCCGAAGGACCGGCCAAGGCCGATCTGCTTTTCCGTCTGGCCGAGCGCTATTACGAAAAGGCGAGGTCGATTTATTACCAAGAAATGCAGGATTATGACAAAGCGGTGGAGGCTTGGGTTCGCGCGCAAGAGAAGAATCCCAACGCCAAGGAACCGAAAATCGATAATCGCAAGAGCCAAGTTTACACCCAACAGGCCATGGACGTCTATCGCATCATCTTGGGTCGCTATCGCAATTATCGACGACTGGATGAAGTCCTTTTCACCATGGGCTACAACCTGTACGAAAGCGGCAAGAAGGCCGAAGGCGTCAAGATGTATTGGGATCTAATCAAGACCCAACCGGAAAGTCGTTTTGTCCCTGATGCCTACTTGGCCATGGGCGAGCACTATTTCAACGCCAATGACGTGTTCAACGCCAAAAAGGCCTATGAACGCGCTCTCAAGTTCAAGGATTCCAAGGTTTTTGTTTTTGCTTTGTATAAATTGGCCTGGTGTGATTACAACCTGGGCGATTACGACGCTAGTTTGGTAAAATTCAAGCAAGTCATCGAGTTGGCCGAACGTGAGTCGGCCTCGGGTGCGGGCGGAGACAAAAACAAGATTCAGCTCAAACGTGAATCTCTTAACGACTTAGTCCTGGCCTTTTCGCAGATCGATGCCCTCGACGATGCCGAGGAGTACTACTTGTCCAAGGTGGGCAAGAAAACCACCCTGGAGTATCTGCGTAAACTAGCAAGGGTATACGAGAACCAAGGCAAGGCAGAGATGGTGGTCAAGGCTTTCCGTCGTTTGTTAAACGAGTACCCGACCAATCCAGATTGTCCGGCTTTCCACAACTCCATTGTATTGGCCTATCGCAAGTTGAACGATCGGCCCAAGGTCAAGCAGGAAATCAATCGCCTCATCGACCAGTATAAGCCAGGTTCTCACTGGGCCGAGGTCAACAAGGGCGACCAAATGGCCATCAAGAAGGCCAATTCTCTAGTCGAGGCATCCTTGCGCGATTTGGTAACCAGTTACCACCGGGAAGCCCAGGAGACCAAGCGCTGGGATACCTACAATCTCGCCCGGGAAATTTACGCCAAGTACTTGGAAACATTTCCTGATTCAGAACATGCCTACAAGTTGAGCTGGTACTACTCGGACATCCTTTATAAGATGGGCGATTTTTATGGCGCCGCCCAAGAATTTGCCAAGGTAGTGAAAAGGAACGAGAAGGGGGCCTTTAGTGCTGAAGCGGCCTACAATTCCGTTCTAAGCTGGGACAAATGCATCGCGCTTAGAAACGTGAAGAAGATTGATTGTCGGCAGTGGAAACCAAAAGAAGGCAAGGGACGTTTAGGCAAGGAAGAGTCAAGAGTCATTCAAAAAGAGAAGATGGATTTCATCAAATCGGGTCGCCTGAACAAAGCCGAATTGCAAAAAAGGGAGATTCCTTTCCTGGAGAAGAAGTTCCTGGCGGCCGCTGATGTATTTGCTTCGGTGGCTCCCAAGCATGAAATGTACATTCCCATTCGCTTCAAAAGCGCCTTTTTCTTCTATCAATACCGACATTATCGGGAAATGGCGCGACGATTTGGCGAGATCATTGAACGACACCCGCGCAACGAGTTTGCCCTGAGGGCGGTTCGTCTTTCGCTCAACACCATGTACATGAAGGCCACCACCGAGTCAGAGAGCGATAAGGAACGCAATGAGAACTGGAAGGAGATCAACCGCTGGGCAAAGACCTTTCAGAAGAACCGCGTGCTGATGAACAGCAAATCGGCGAAGAGAGAGAAATTTGCCGTTGAGGTTCAGAGCCTTATCGAAGAATCGGGTTACAACGTAATCTTGGCTCTGCGTAAGACCGACACCCTGAAGGCGGGTCAGGAATTCGACAAGTTCGTGCACGATTACCCAAAGAGCAGCCTGGCTCATCGCGGTTTGTTTGCCGCCATGGTCATATACGACGAGGCCAATCAGTTGGATCTTGCCATTTCGGCCGGCAAGCGGCTTTTGGCCAACTACAAGACCAGTGATCGCTACAACAAAACCGTTGGCTTTTTGGCTGATTTTGAGACCCGAGTCGCAGGTTTTGGGCAAGCAGCGGCTTACAACGAGCTGTACTTCAAAAAATACATGGAAGAACAAGAGCAAAAATCCAAAAAGAAAAAGAAAAAGAAACGTAAAGCGAAGAAGAAGGGCAAGAAAGAAAGCAAGGCTGAGCTCATTACCGACAAGGAAGCAGCCAATTCTCTCTACAATGCCGGCTTGCTTCGTGAGAGCATGGGACAATTCGACAAGGCCATTGGTAATTATGTGAAATATATCAAGCACTTTCCTGATGCCAAGGATGTACCCGATGTGTTTTATAAAATTGGAAACATCTACGAGCGTAGGAAACTGTGGCGCAAAGCGGACCGCGTGTACGATGCCTACCCAGAAAAATACAAAGATCGCTCAAGCCCGGGTCGCATGCTGGCCTTGGTCTATAAAAAAGCCATGCTCCTGCTAAAAATGGACAAGAAAAAGGATTCCGACAAATTCCTGGACAAGATCATTGAGGCCTATGGCAAGTTAGACGAGAAAGCCCGCAACGAGGAGGCTAGACTGTCTGTCTCCCACGCCCGTTTTCTCCAGTTGGATGTAGAGTTTGTTGACTACATGGCCATCAAGCTAGTGTTGCCGCCTCGAACATTGAAACGGAATCTATTCCAGATGATCGACGGTCGGCCAAAGTTGGAGAAGAAATACGAGGAAATCGTCAGCTTCAAAGATCCAGACTGGTCAGTGGCCGCGCTGGTACGGATTGGTCAAATTAGCCAGAAGTTGAGCCAGGCCATGTACGATGCGCCGGTTCCGCGCGGACTCACGATGGATCAGCAGGATATTTACGTACAAGAGCTGCAGAGCCAGGCCTTGCCTCTGGAAGAGAAAGCCATGAACTTCTACCGCAGGGCCATCAGCGTGTCTAACACCAAGGGAATTTACAACAAGTGGACAATCAAGGCGCAGGAACAACTGAAATCTTATCAGCCTTCTAGTTATCCCAAAGTTTATTCGGCAAAGCTGGTTTCAACCGAGTTTGTCTACCAGCAAGGATGTGTGCGAGATAAGTTGGAAGTGCCTCCTCCGGAGGCAGCCCCAACTGTTCCCGCCGCAGTCGAAGCGGCGACCGAGCCACAAGCGGCGGCCCAATAGGGACTTGAGGTGGAATCATGAGAGGAAAACGAACCATGAGATTAGCAAGACTGTGGATTGGCTTTCTTGTCATCTGGGGCCTGGCTGGCTGCGCGGAAAAGAAAGAAATAGTCAAGGTGGATGTCTCGCCGAAGATTATCAAAGCACAGCAGCCGGAGGAGTTCTTCAACCTGGGTGCTGATTCGCTAGCGGCTGGCAACAAAGAAGAAGCCCTGGCATTATTTCAAAAAGCGGTTACCAAGGCGAACGGAGACCTTTCGCGCGTGAGCGCGGCTTACTACAACATCGGTGTTTTGCTACAAGAACGCGGTGATTTGTCTGGGGCCAAGAAATCCTATCAGCAAACACTGGCAGACAAGCCGAACCATCGAGATGCCTTGGTCAACTTGGGTGTTATCCTCAAGGCCCAAAAAGATTATGCCGGTGCCATTAAGCACTACCAAAAGGCACTGAAGAAGGTGGCCCGCGATCCATTGCTTATGAACAACCTGATCATGGTTTATCGCCTGAGCCGTCGGTATAAAGAGGCGGAAAAGACCGGACATGAGCTGTTGGCCAGGGCTCCGAACAATGTAGAAGCCTATAAAAATATGACCCTGGTTTACTACGACCAGAAAAAATACGAGATGGCCAAATTGTTGTGCATTAACGCTGGTAAAATGCTGGAGAAGGCCCGTAAGAAAAACCCGGCCATGAAAGATGACGCCGGGATCTATAGCAACTTAGGCATGATCAATATGAAAATGGGTAAGCCAAGAGCGGCCTTGGCTCAATTCCAAAAGGCCCTTGCTATCGATCCCCAGCATGTTGATTCTCTGAACAACATCGGCGCTATCGCCCATCAATACCGGGACTATGACCGAGCCGAAGATGCCTATCGAAAAATCCGCGCGATAAACCCTGACGATGTCAATGCGCTGGTCGGGCTGGCTTATGCGGTTTACGGAAAAGGAAAGGCCAAAGAAGCAATTCCGTTATTTGAGCAAATGCTTACCAAGCGGCCCGATGATGGCGAGGCTATCTTTGTTCTGGGCGAAATCTACTACACCTTCCAGCATGATTATACCAAGGCCTTGAAGTATTACGGAGATTACAAGGCCAAGAAGGGTAAGAGTCTGCAGGCCTCCGACCTGGTTCATTCTCGGATCGCAACATCCAAGGCCAAACTGGCGATGGCGACCCAGCTAAAGAAAGACGAAGAAGCCGATCGTAAGCTGGAAGAAGAAGCACGCAAAAAGGCTCTAGAAAAGGCCAAAGCCGAATCCGCGGCCAAAAAGAAAGAGCGGGAAGCCAAGCTGAAAGAAATTCTGAAGAGTCAGGAAGCGGAAGAGGAAACGCCGGAAGCAGATGCAGCGAAATCGGACACACCGGCTGCTAAGCTCCCGCCAGACTCGAAGGCAGCCCCCCTGGATAAGAAAGCCGAGGCCGCGGGAAAAGAAGCTGCTGCCCCGGATGCAAAGAAAGAGAAAGAGGCAGCGGCACCGGCGAAGAAGGCTGCCAAGAAAGAAGACAAGCCGGCGAAGGCAAGCAAGCCGGCCAAAGAAGACAAACCGGCGAAGGCAAGCAAGCCGGCCAAAGAAGACAAACCGGCGAAGGCAAGCAAGCCGGCTAAAGAAGACAAACCGGCGAAGGCAAGCAAGCCTGCTCAGAAAGGCCCAGCAACGCCAGCGCCGGTGAAAGCAGTGGACGAAGGGGAGAAGAAATAGGTCAGCCGAATGTTTTCGGTATTCGGAACTTTGCCACGATGGCATTGTCGAATACCACACGGCCCCGGAAGGCGGAGGATAAAGACATGACAAAGCTATTTTGGATTTTGTTGATTGCCGTGGCCCTGGCCATGCCGGTGGCGGCCCAGGAGGCCGCCGTAGCGGAAGAAACTGCCGAAGAGGTGGTCTACAAGAAAACGACCATCATCGACTTCTCTGATGTCACCATCACTGGAGAGCTGACCAAGCCGGAAGGCTCTTACATGATGAACAAGAAGAATGCCAATTTCAATCTCTTGATCCGGGTACGAGATAACTTTTTGCCCGAAATGATCAAGACAGTTGACAATCTTTGACCAAACAGCGAACGATTGGTAGCCAGAAGACGTTGACTTGATTTCAGGATTTGCCTAGTCAAGGAGTATTGTCATGGGAAGCCAAGAAACAGTTTTGAATATTACGCTTGATGTGGATTTCAACGGCACCGGAGAGGGCCGGCACGAGTTCGCGCAAAAAAGCGTGATTATAGGCAGTGGCTCGGCCGCCAATCTGCGCATTGACGACTCGTCCATTTCTAGCATTCATGCCATTCTAAAAGCCGGTGACGAAAATACCAGCGCTTTGCTGAGCGATCTTGGCAGCGAGGATGGTACCCGCATCAACGGCCGAGAAATTAGCCGAGAGGCTGCCATCAAGCGCGGCGACAAACTTGAGATCGGCGATGTGGAAATCCATGTCGTTGGCGTGGGCCAGGAAGACGAAGTGACCAGGCCCGCTGAGCCGGCGCCGGTTCGTGAAGTGGCGCAAGAAGAAGAGTTAGATGAGGCCGAGGAAATTCCTGACGAGGATGTGGGGGATATGGAAGAGGAGCCTACCTTGGTTCCCGAGGAGCCTGTCGTTGAGGCCCGTCCGAGCAAAAAGCCGCCCAAGCCGGCGCCTAAGGTCAAGAGCAAAAGAAAAAAGAAGGCCAAAGCAGCTGCTGAGCCGGAATTGGACACTGGCGAAGAGAGCGGCCGGCTTTTCTTTGAGCGCGAAGTCTTGACGATGGAGCGACCTAGCAAGAGCGATGGCTTGCTCGAAGTCAAAGTAGCTTGGGGCCAAATTGTGTTGGATGCGCGGCAATTCGCGGTAGGCGAATCTGTGACCATCGGTGATGGCGCCGACGCAAGCATTCAGGTGGGTTTGGCCGGAATGGAAGGGGAAAGTTTCACCCTACTTAGTTCCGGTGGCAAAACCGGTTGTGTAGTCAATGTAGCCTCCGGGATGAAATTGGATGTGCGTAAAGAGGGTAAATCGGTAGACGTTGACAGTCTGCCTTCGGCGGGTGCGGTGCGCACCTACGCGCTCGATATGACCGACCGCTGCCGGGTTACGGTGGGCCAATTGGCCTTCGTTATTCAATATGTGGCGCCGGGTCGGGGCGTTGTCGGCAGCCAGACCGCGGCCTCTGAGTCGCGCATGGGTAAGTGGTTTTCCTTGTTCCTGCTGGTGGCCATTGGTTTGTGGACCATGGTGCAGTTGACGCCGGCCTACGAGGTGGATGCCTCTGACTACCTGAAGAATCCGGCGCGTTTTGCTCAGTTGCTGATGCCGACCCAGGCCCAGGAGAAGAAGAAGAGTTTTGATGAGATCAAGAAGAAGGAAAAAGAAAAGATAAAAGTAGAGGAAAAAGGTCAGTGGGAAAAAGTGCAGTCGAAGGCCAAAACCAAGAACACCAAGGACGTACCGCGAGAAGTCAAAGAGAAGATCGACCGCAAGATTGCCACCTCGGCAGGTATTTTGGGTTTGCTCAAAGCAAAAGGTGGCGGTTCCGGCGATAACTCTTCCTCTTTGTTTGGCGGTTCCGGCATGACCAATTTGGACCAATCTCTGGCCAGCTTGCGCAATACGGGCATGGGAGATTCCGGCGGATTTGGTGGTTTAGGCACCAGAGGCGGTGGTCCCGGTGGTGGCAGCGGTCTTGGCTTGGGCGGCTTGGGTACCCACGGCTACGGTCGTGGCAGTGGAAAAGGTTATGGCTCGATCAAGATTGGTCACCGCGGCAAGCATGGGGTACGGGTGGTCAAGGGACGCACGCGGGTCATGGGTGGTCTTTCGCAGAAAGTTGTTGGCCGGTACATCCAACGGTATTGGGCCCAGTTCAAGTATTGCTATGAGCGGGAGCTGACCAAGGCCCCCAACCTGTATGGAAAAATCACGGTTACTTTTACTATCGCCGGCAATGGCCGGGTGAGCGATGCGACAGTCATTCAAACCACCATGCACAACGCCAATGTAGAAGAGTGCGTTCTGCGTGTGGTTCGGCGCATTCGATTCCCGTCTCCCAAGGGCGCTGGTGAAGTCATCGTGACCTATCCGTTCATGTTTACCACCACGGGATAAAGCCGAGACAGCGAAAACGTCATGGAGAGATCTATTATGAGCACGCGATTTTGGATGCTGGTCTTCACGTTAGCGGCGGTAATGGCTACAAACGCTGCCTGGGCGCAGGATGAGGCAGCTGCGGCTCCGGCCGGACCGACGACCGAGGCCAAACCTGAGCCCAAAGCCCAGGCCGAAGTTCCGCCGGAAGCCAAGCCTCCGCAGATGCAAGTGGACCAAAGCGAAGACGTTTCTTTCGAGCGGGTAAAAGGGTTTTACATCGAAGGTCGAGGCGGAGTTTTCTTCACCTTGAGTGGCGCTCGCGGTTACTCAAACGGCCAGCCTTTCACTGGTTTTGATCTGGGTTACGATGTGTCTGACCGCTTTTCGGTGCAACTGGCTTATGCCAGTGGTTACCAGGCTGCCAACCCGATTTTGTACCAGGACCAGTGCACCTTGCCCACCGGTTGCTCCGACTATCACCTGGATTTTGCCATGACCTTTTTCAACCTGGCTGCCGATTACGATGTGCTTTATGGTGAGCGCTGGGCCATTGAACTCAGGCTGGGTGGCGGGGCGGTGTTGACCAAACCGTCGGCAGAGCCCAACCAAGCTGCGATTGATGGCAACGTTTTTGGTGGCTTACGGCTCGAATACTACACCATGCTCAAGCACTTCTCGGTTGGTCTAGAAGGCGATTTCTACTATGTATTGCCTACCGGCATCCCAGCTGTCTCGGTGGGCATGTCTATCCTTTACAACTTCTAGTTCTTCTTCTTCGCCCAAAAAGCCAGCATAGCCCAAACCACGTCCAGGCCAAAGACAATGGACTTGGGTTGGTAGAACAAGAGCATCCGCCGACAATCCCATCTCCTGGTTCCTGGCACTCTGGACTGTCGGTTTTGGTCCAATCCTGGACATTGGTGGTAGCGCTGCAAAACAGGCAGGGATTGCTGGGATGTGGATCTCCGTCTGCATAACAGGCGCCGTTGAGAAGGCAGAAGCCTGGTTGGACTTGATTGCAAGCCTCTGTGGCTTCGTCACAGGTCAGGGTGCATTCCAGGGCGTCGTCGGCGCACGGAGCCGCACCAGCGGCGCAGGCGCCATCTTGACAGGTCTCGGCTCCGTTACAGAATTCATCATCCGAACAGCTGCCGGCATCGTTGTTTGACCATGCCAAGGGATTGCTTACCGCCAAACAGGTCAAGCAGGGATTGTCTGGATGAATGCTGCCGTCTGAGCGGCAAATGCTGTCGATAAGGCAGGAACCGACCTCAAGGGTATTGCACTGGTCGCTATCGTCGTCGCAAGTGAGCGTACAAGCGAGACCGTCGTCGGTACAGGGTGCGGGACCAGAAAAGCAAGTACCGTTCTGACAGATTTCGACTCCGTTGCAAAAAACACCGTCATCGCAATCACCTGCTGGATAGGCTGACCATACTTGGCTGTCGATGCCTGGCTGGCAAGCCAAACACGGATTGCTTGGATTTGTTGCTCCGTCGCTTATACAGCTTCCGTCGATGAGGCAGGACCCGGCGGCGAGCAAATTGCACGCTTGCTGATCTTCGTCGCAAGTGACGGTGCAACTGAGGCCGTCGTCGGGGCAGGGGCCGGCGTTTGCCACGCAGGCACCCGCCGAACAGGTTTCGACCCCGTTGCAAAACAGAAAATCAGCACAAGAACCGGAGTCGTTGGCAGTCCAGGCGCCGGCATTGGCGTTGACATCACAGATTTGGCAAGGATTATCCGGATTCACTGCCCCGGGGTTGTGGCAGATGCTATCGATCACACAGGCATCGTTACTGACCTCAACCGTCCAGGTAAACTCTTCGCGCATCAACGAGGAGGGGTCGGTCAGAACAAGACTGTTTTCATCCGCCACCTCCACTCTGACCAGATGGCTGCCCACGCTTAGATCCACGCTGTTGATCTGGTACTCGGTTGTGCCCACCGACTTGACCACTCCATCGACCCACCAGGTGACGACCATGGTATCTGGAATGGGCAAGGGATATTGTACCGACAGGGTCTGGCTGCCGGTACAAGCCCCCAACTCGACCGGAGAGGCCGGAGTGGTGGCATCGATGGGGGATACTGTGGCGTAAACAGCCAGGACATCCGCCTCGCGGCAAATGTCGCAGAAGTTGGCGCCCAGACTCCGCATGAGGCAGTTTTGTCGAGACCGGTACACGCCGCTGGTCAGGTAACGGGCGCCTTCGAAAGCGCCGACGACATCGGTATACAGGGCTGTTTCGGGAGTGGGCAAGGGGGTACTGGCCTCGATCCAGATGTTCCACTTGATGTTTGCCCTTTCGGTGTGGACGGTAACATTGGGTTCCGGACAGTCGCTTCCGCAAGGCGGAAAGCTGGGGTAGGCACTTTCATATTCGTCGGCCAGGCGACCGAAAGAATGGCCGAACTCGTGTTTGGCCACCTCGGGGGCGTTGGCATTGACCGAGAGGGTCGCCAGGCCGGTATAGCCGGCGCCGCCATATTTTGGGTCGTTGACGATGACGAAGATGGTGTCACTTTCCGGGACATGGTCGGAGACAATGCTGTAGACGGTACTGGTATTGACGCAGAGCAGACGATCGATGTCTTGGCAATTGAAATACGAATCAAGGGCGGTGTCGCGTTCAGCGCCGTAAGTGCCGTTGTCAGCCCCGGTTTCGTTAGAGACAACGTGAATCAGCTTCACATTGAAGAAGTTCTGATATTCGCCCAAAGGGGTTTCCTGCCAGAAATCCGCCAGGAACCACTGTACATCGGTAGTGAGCTTGGTTTGATCTTCGATCCGGTAGCCATCGCCCAGAACGACAATGTCGTAACGGATGGCAGGATCGCCGTTGTCTTGCATTACTTCCACGTCGTAGGCAAACACCGGTGCTGATCCCAATAGACAGAGCCAAGTGGCCGCAAAACTGAGCTTCATGGATTTGTTCTCAATGCGGGGAAATCGACTGCCCCGAGTCTCGCGAAAGCCTGTGCCGGCAGACCGCTTTTGCGAACTTGATCGGGTTTGAGGGCAAAAAAGGAAATGCTGCGTGCTTTGCGCGCGGGAACGCGGATGGTAAAGTGAACTGGTTCCTTGCGCTTTACCCGGTAGCCATCGATCTTGCTGGGGTCTTTTTCATTTCTGAACTCCCCGCGGATCCAGGTCGGGTCGTCCAGGCCGGCCTCGAATATGATCTTGTCTTGCGCATCGGTGACTTTGAATTGCCAAGCGAAAAATCGATCGCGGGCGCGGCGCAGAGGCAAGGCTGATGGAACCAGGGTGGTCTTGACCACCGTAAAAACGTTCTTTTCCCAGACCACCTGAAGCAGTAAATGCTGGCCCCCAGATTTGGCCACGGCCGAGGAATGCCGTGCCTGAATGGCAAAAAAAACCGTGCTGGCAAGAAAAGCTAAAACCACTAAAGTGTTCTTTCGCATGGCGTCTTCCTTATCAATTTGCCAGCCTCAGCGCAGAACCAGCTTTCGGGCTGCTTGCTGAATGGGCATGCGGACATTGTTGGTTTTGGCCAGTGCGCGAATGTCGCTTTTTGGCAGCCGAGCTAGCAGGACCAAGGCATCTGGCATGGGCGTTTTTGGATTGCGCACCAGATTGCGGCATACGGTAATGGAGCGGTTCCATTCTTTGCTCTTGGCGATGGTCCGCAGCACGTCTGGATTGATGCCGGGCATTTTTGCAATCATCTCAATTTCATCAAGGGTGATACCGGGGTTCTTGATCACAAAAGGATGCAGGGTCTTGTTGCGATCACGGATCAGCAACATGCGCATGTCTTTTCGGCCGCGCAGGCAAGCCGCCTTTTTTTCAGTCACAGCCATGGCATCCAACTGTTGTTTTAAGCTCTGGCGTTTTGCCGTTGCACTTAGCCCTTTTTGGGGCACAGTTTGACCAAGCTGTGATACCTGCGGATCTTCTTGATCGGAAGTGGGTGACTCTTGATCGGCAGGCAAAGACTCACATTTCTTAATGATATTTTCGACGGTAGCTTCGTTGCCGACGACAAACTGAATGGCCAGGCCTTGGCCCGGTAAGACCTGTACCACTTCTCCGTTCAAATCGAACTCTTGCCCATCCGGCGCGATGATTTTCACTGCTAAGGCGGAAAACTGGGCCAAGGTCATGTCGGTGCGAATCATCAATCCGCGCATGGCGATTTGTTGTTGGCAATCTAGCCGAAAAGTTTGCGGGGAGGTATAGCGCAGTTCAAAGGTAATAGACTCCATGACTCTCTATTCTTGCGGATGAAGAGGAATATTACAAGCCATGCTCGAAGCGGGTTTGATTTAGAGGATGGTTTCTTCTTCCACGTCGTCGAGGGTGCCGGTTTCTGAACGAAGAAAGCGGAAGTGGGTTCTGCCGACGCTCAGAACATCTCCGGATTGCAGTTCGGCCGTCTTGACCTTGTTGCCATTTACTTGGATGCCGTTGGTGCTGCCCAGGTCGGTGACTTCCCAGGTGAGGCCATTCCAATTGAGACGGGCGTGCTTCCGGGATACTTTGGGATCTTCTGCCAGGCAGAAGTCGCACTTGCGCGAGCGCCCGATCTCCTTGACCGTACCGGTTAGCGGGTATCGCTTTAATCGAACCTCGTCGACAAGGTGAAACAGCGCTTCCACAGATCACCCCAGCCTTCAAACAATGGATAAGACAGTTTCTCACATTTATCGTCGATAAACAAAAAATATTCTTGCTTTTCTAAATGCCGGAATTCTTGACCGTAGTGATATGCCAGAGTAGCATCAATTTGATGGCTAGTTTAATCTGGCCAAACACCCCCAAAGGAAATTGGGATGAATCTAGTGGGAAACCTCGAGGGGCTACAGGAACTGAAGTTGCTCAAAGAAGAGCGCAAGGATTTTTTGCGCTTTCTCATCACCGAGGCCAAAACGAGTTTGAGCAGATCTTCTGTTTTCAAAGGAGTCGATGGACGTCAGTGGAAAATCTGCTATCACGTGCAAAAAGACGAATTGGAAGTGCAGATTGCCGATGAGTCTGCCCCAGCAGAGCCTTGATTCTTAATCCAAATAGCAAAAACCAGGAGTAAAGCCCATGCCATTTTGCCCGGTGTGCCTGTCCGAATTTCGAGAAGGATTTGAACGCTGTAACGCTTGCGATGTTGAACTGGTAAGTCAGTTGGAAGAAAAAATGGATTTATCCGAGGTGAACATTAGAGAAGCCATGGAAGGCAAAGAGTTGATCGCGGTTACCCGCGGGGATCTCGATGTGGTCAAGGAAACTCGTGATTTGTTGGCAGCCGAGCGGGTGGCATCGATCATCGTACCCGATGAGGAAGCGCCAGCGCACCCAGGTATGCCTAGCCGGGTTGTCTTAGTGGTGGCGAAAAACGAATTGGAACGGGCCATGGCTATCATTGGGGACCGCTTCAAAAATATGGTCGAGGTGGAAGGGAAGGAAGTTATTAGCGATCAATCGTATGAGTCCTGTCCCGCCTGTGGCAGCAAGGTTTCTGCCGATGCGGAGGAATGTGCGGACTGTGGCCTGTTTGTGGGCAAAGGGTAAATAAATACGATTATTTGGTAACTTATGGCGGGACGAATTGTTGCCCTGAGGAGACAATGAGGATAAAATACTTGGGAAAATGTATCCCAAGCGATTCAATCCATGGAGTCAGGGGAAGCTAGCGGGCTTGCTCTGCATGTCAATCCTGTTGTTGCAGGTTGCGGAGACAGCTTGTAGCAAGGCGAGCCTGCGAGACCAGGCACAAGAACAGGAATCAAGCACTGTAAGTCAAGCTCAGGGAACCCATCACCTCGAAAAAGCTCGATCTTTTTTTGACTCCGGGCATAACAGCCTAGCCCAGGCGGAGTTCCTGTCCGCCTTACGGGCAAATCCCTTACAGTACGCCGCCCACCTTGGCCTGGCAGATGTTTATGAGTTGCAGGGAGACGCTGTCGCGGCCCTGGCAGAGTACGTAGCCCACACCGAGACTGTACCGAAGGCCGCGCTACGGGTCGAACGCATGGATGCGTATGCGCGGGCCAAATTCAGGCAATACCAGCTACAGGATCGCGAACGGGAAAACGGTTACAAGGCGCGGGCCATGCTCTTTCTGAGCGAGGCGGTGAACCTCTATCGTCAGGGGAAATACGATGCCGCCTTGGGCATGACCGCACGGTCCAAGGCCCTGCTCCCCGAGTTTGGCATGCTGGACTACCTGGAAGGTCAAGTGCATTGGCAGATGGATCGCCTGCCGCAGGCACTTTCGGCTTGGCTGAAGGCGGCCCGCTCTAATTCTTTCCTGGCCGCTCGATTGCTTGATCGAGATCTTGGCTCAAGACTGCCGGATTTGCCCGGGCAGATGGAACGGGTTTTGCGGCAAGTTCTAGCGCATCATCCGGCCGATGTGTTTGCGTCCATACAACTCGCGGCTTTGTCATACCGACAGGGTCAATACCGTCGGGCAACCAAAGTAATAAGTCAGGCATTGGCCTGGACTGAGCCGCGGTGGGAGTTAAGTGTAATCGAGGCTGCGGCACACTGGCACTTGGCACAAAAGGAGCAGATGGCCCGCAGCTTGGCAGTGATAGATCGGGCTCGCATCGATCTGTCGCTTGCCTTCCAAGCGCATCAGCCCAGTCTATTTCGCGGGGTGTTGTAGGGATCGGCTGATGATTTCCTGCGCCAAGAATTGCCCAA
>JAUVBB010000049.1 GCA_030591445.1 Deltaproteobacteria bacterium
GACCGCGGCTTCTTTGCTCGGGTGACATATAGTTGATGGTGCCCAACAGGGCATCGGAATGGGTCAGGGTTCGATCATCGGTGCTTACATGGGCGATGCCGAAATCCAGTACCCGCACCCCCGTTTGGGAGAGAATGATGTTGGCCGGTTTGAGATCGCGGTGAACAATTCCTTGCGCGTGAGCCGCTTGTAATGCCTCACAAATCTGCTGGCTGATTTCCAGTGCTTGGCTGACCGAAGGAGTGTTTGCTTTTAGAAATTGTTCCAGGTTTTCGCCGGCGATATATTCCATGACCAGGTAGTAGTGACCGTCTAGCTGGCCTTCATCGATATAATTGACGATGCGCGGATGGGCCAAGTTCTTCAGGGTTTTGGCCTCGCGTTGAAAACGCGCCACGATGTGTTCCATGGCGACCAACTGCGGATATAGCAGCTTGATGGCTACAATTTGATCACGCTTGGTGTCTCGAGCCTTGTAGACTGTACCCATTCCGCCCGAGCCCAAGCATTCTTGTAGCTGGTACGGACCCAATTGTTGATCGGTATAATCCAACACTACCGGCAACTGCGGTTGGCCGGCGCTGGTATTGACCAGGGCCAAATCCACGTTCAAACCACAGCCGCTACAGGTCACCTGCGAGGCATCGGTGGAGGTGGCAATGGCGGTCGAACAACGCGGGCAGAAAAATCTCATGGTTTATCCCTGGTAGATGTCGATTTCATATTGGGCGAGTTTCTTGTCGAGGGTGGGCCGAGAAATACCTAGCTGTTTGGCTGCTTGCGATTTTTTGCCGCGGGCTTTTTTTAAGGCGGCGGCAATCATTTTACGCTCCAGGGCCTGGACGCCAAGCGCCAGATCTTGGCTATGGCCGGCCCGCGCCTGGTCGCCTGTGCTCTGTAAATCAAAGGGCAGTTGGTCGCCCGTAATGATGGCCGTGTCACTAAGTGCCATCACGCGTTCGAGGATGTTTTTCAGTTCGCGGATGTTGCCGGGCCAAGGATAGGAATGCAAGAGAGCCAGGGCTCGGCCGTCGATGCCTTGTACCTTTTTGCCTAACGCGGCATTCAATTGCGTGATGAAGTGCTTGGCCAAGGCTTCAATGTCCTCGGGCCGATCTCTTAGCGGCGGAACCTCAATGCCAATCACATTGAGACGATAGTATAGATCCTGGCGGAAGCTACCTTCGCCCGCCATTTTTTCGAGATCTCTATTGCTGGCCGCCAACAGGCGAAAATCCACCTCGATTGTTTTGACCCCACCCAATCGATAAAAGCATTTCTGATCGAGGGCGCGTAATAACTTCACTTGCATGGGCAAGGGCATTTCGCCGATTTCGTCGAGGAAAAGAGTTCCCCGGGAGGCCAACTCCAGTTTGCCTATTCTCTGGCCCTGGGCGCCGGAAAAGGCGCCCTTTTCATAGCCGAGTAACTCACTTTCGAACAGGCTTTCCGGGATAGCACCACAGTTGACGGCCACAAAGGGTCGGCTATGGCCCCGACCCTGGGCATGTAAGCTGCGGGCGATCAGTTCTTTGCCGGTTCCGGTTTCTCCGCAAATCAAGACCGAAGAAGAAGTGGGTGCCACCTTCTTGATGGTACTCTTGATTTCTTGCATGGCCGGACCGCTACCGCACATTTCTGCCACCGGTGCTTTGAGTTCGATCTGGTGTCTGATTTGTTTTCTCAGAATGGAGCTACGTTCACCCTGGCAGGCGGCCAGAGCGATAAAGGTTCCCATGCCGAGCAAGATCTTCAAATCCTGATCGCGGTAGAAATCAGGCTTGTTCTTGGTAAGAAAGACCACCCCGATAGATTCATGCTGGTTCAACAGCGGGGCGGCGATGACACTACGAATCTTGCCCTTAATGACACTTTTGCCTTCTTTTAGAACCGTGTCGCCAATGGCATCGGGGATGCGTACTCCCTTTTTCTCCTGCCAGGCAAGTTGGGCGATGGTTTTGGACAGGGAGAGGCTGGGGCCGGAACTAGCGATAAACAATGGTTGCAGAGTTTGGGGGGCCGAAGCATACAAGACCGCCGCCGCATCGTAGGGCAGAAATCGGCTCACTACCGTCATGACTGATTTCAGCAGGTCTTTTTTGGCATCGTCAGCCATCAGAATCGAAAAAACATCCAGCACAAACTCCGCGGGTAAATCGCTGAAACTTTCTTTTTGATCGGGCTCTAGTCGTACCTCCTGTCCCGAGGCCGTCGCCTGATCTTCCACCAGCAGAACAACCCGATGAGAATCCGCCTGCGGCAACACTTCCAGCTTGGGGCAAAAAAGAAAGGACTGAGATCCAATTGATAGTATGTCATTGGGCCGCAGTTCTTTGGGCTTATCAATTTTGACCGAATTTACGTAGACCCCATTCAAGCTACCAAGATCTTGGATGCGATATTTCTGCTTGGCCAAAAAAATCTTGGCGTGTTTTTTGGAAATCTGACTGTCGACGATCTGAATTTCACAATCAGAATGACGCCCGATGGTACATGGGTCTGTTAGGGTATACTTGCGACCCAAGCCATTTTTCCCAAATGCAATCAGTGCTTCAGCCATTGATTTTTCTCCCATCCCGTTGGTTAGCATAAGCCAAGCCAGGCGATGGGTGCAAATCGATGCTACAAAGATTTTACAAACATTTTATCTTTATCAGACAACTGAATCAGGCTCCCGTGTTTTGCTGGAGGTGTTCGTTTTTGCTTCTTATCCACGGGAGGTCATGATCATGTCAAAGAGAGCTTTGTTGAGTGTTCTGTGTTTTTCTCTATGTGCCTGTACTTCTTTGCAGGCTCGCCAGCCGGCACCGGTACAAAACCGGGTGGTGGTGTTCAAGGACGGGCATGCCCTGGTGGTTCGTAAGATATCGGCCACGGAGGATGCCGCCGGCAAGTTGCATATTGAGCAACTGCCCGACCAGGCGACGCTTGGTACATTCTGGTTGGTGGATCCGGAACACGACATTGCCTGGATCCAGAGCCAGAAAGAGACGGAAGAGTTCAAAAGCCATGAGACCGTGACTTGCCAAAACGTCTTTGAAATCCTGAAGGCCAATCTGGGGCAGCAAGTCAGCTTGCTCCTGGAAAACCAGGAAATCCTGGCCGGCAGGGTACAGGCAGTATTGCCCCAAAGGCAGGACGCTTCGGGGATCGCGGGGAACTGGTTTGTGCTGGCGAGTACTGAGGGCCAGCGTATGTTGGCGGTGTCATCGGTCAAGCAGGTTCTGGCCGATGAGCTCAAACTGCAAGTGACGGTAGAGAAAAAATCCAAACAGAGCCACAAAACCCTCACGGTGGCCTATCGCAAACCCAAGCCCGGGAGGCGCCACACGCTTTGGTTGTCGTATTTTCGGCCGGACCTTCGTTGGATACCCAGTTATCGGCTGAACATTTTGTCTAACCGTGAAGTGCTGGTGGAAATGCAGGCCGAGCTGATCAATGAGGCCGAAGATCTAGAATCCATGTTGGTGGAACTGGCCGTGGGTAAACCGACCTTCCGCTTCCAGAATGTCATCTCGCCCATGGTGCTGGAGCAAAACTTGAAATTCCTCATTTCGCAAGTGGCACCGCAGTTGGGCAATCAGGCCTTCGACAACAGCATGTTTAGAGCCCGGGCCGGCGAACGGGTCTATCGGCCCAATCCCTTGGCCAGCTTCGCGGGGGCCGACGCCGACCTAGGCGGCGCCCAGGAGGATTTGTATTTTTACTCGGCCGGGGTCATGTCGTTGAAGAAGGGCGCCCGGGCCTTGATACCACTGGCCAAGTCCCAGGTGCCGGCGCGCCACGTTTATACCTGGCGATTGGATGCCCATGGTCCAAGCACGCCCGCTTCCACCGCCGGCCGTGAGCTTGGCGAAAACAAAGTCTGGCATCAGATGGAATTGACCAATACCACCGGCGCTCCCTGGACCTCCGGGCCTGCCTTGTGGGCGAAAAACGGCCGAGTCCTGGGCCAGGATCTCATGACCTATACCCCCGCCGGAGGCAAAACCAGACTGCCCATCACCATGGCCGTGGGCCTGCGCGGCCAAAGCCGAGTGGAAGAAATTTCTCGAAAACACAATGCCAAGCAAGTGAATGGGCGCCGCTACACTGAAATCACGCGCAAGATTCACTGGCAGGTGCAAAGCAGCCTGGGCAAGAAGGTGCAACTCGAGATCGAAGCCGCCTTCGATGGCCAGTGCCGCGAGGTATCCGGTGATGGCAAGTACCAGCTGATTCCGCCCCCTTTCCGCACGCCGCTATCTTTCAAGACCCAGGTGTTCTGGCCCTTGAAACTGGCGGCCCAGGGAAGCCAAGAAGGCAGTGCCATCTGTAAGCACTACGTCCGCGAGTAAGGCCCCAAACCTACTCAGGGCATGAGGTCAATGTGGCAACGTTTACGCCGACAAAGTGGGCATCGCAGTAGCTGGCGTAGCTTTGGCCATCGCAACCACACACCGGCTGCCAGTATTCCTGGGCGCAATAGGAGGGGCGGGGGTGACAGACGCCCTGGCCGGCACAGTCGCCGGTGGCCCAGAAGCAATACTCGGTAAGAGCGCAGTCGTTGTTGGTGGTGCAGACGGTGGCCAGATCTTCACAGCTGCCTTGCTGGTACAGGACGGAATAACCTTCCCGTGCCGCCCAGCATGCGTTGTCATAGCTCACGCCATTGCAGGCACAGAGGGTGCTTGTGCTCCAGCCCTCACAATCCTGGGTTGTCCAGCGGGGCCAGCAAGTGCCTAGTTCCTCACAATTGATCAGTTGGCAAAACTCGTCGGCGGCGCAGTCGGCCGAGGAATAGCAGACGTCGGTGATAGCGCAGGTGCTGGGATAGGTGACGTTCTGGGAATTCATCCAGGCGTGGCAGGCACTGGCATAGGTCTGAAGATCGCAGCTGCAGACGGCATCTTCCGGGCTGGCGGCAGGGCATTCCGACGGGATGGTGGTACAAGTGCCAATTTGTCTACAGTTGCTTTCTTTTTTGCAGAAGCTGCCTGGCTGGCATTCGGATAGATACAGACAAGCGCCAGTCAGATCACACTTGCCGGCTTGGGCTACATTGGCGCCTCGGGCGCGGGCTACACATGCATTGGCGTAGGTGATGCCATCACAGCCGCAGACTGGTTCCCAAAGGTTGTTTTCACACTCCCCCTCATTGGGCTGCGGCTGGCACTGGCCGGGGCCGTCACAGTTGGCTATCTCCTTGGCACAGTAGGTATTCGCCTCGCTGCAATCGCTATGATTGGTGCAGCTTTGCGGGCAGGCGCCGCTTTGGGCCACGTTGACTCCGGCCATGTTTGCTTCGCAGTCATTGCCGTAGCTACTGCCATCACAGCCGCACACCGGCGCGTCGACATCCGGGCAGCCCAGGGGCAAGGCGCTACAGAAACCGGTGCTTGAACACTCGCCCGGACTCTTTTGGCAGTACTCGTCCTGGGCACAGTCTTGATTGCCGGCGCAGGTTCCGGTGCAGGTGCCTTCGGCGACAATGCCCTGCCCGGTGGCTTGGGCAAAGCAAGCATTGGGGAAAGTCTGGCCGTTGCAACCGCAAACCGGCACGTCTTCGGTAGGGCAAGTAAAAGGTTTTTCCAGACACTGGCCTGGGCCGGCGCAGAGCCCAAGCTCACGGGCGCAGTAGGTCTGTTCCGCACAATCATCGTTGTTCATACATGTTTCCGCGCACTCGCCTGGGTAAGCGATGTTGACGCCCATCGCTGTGGTTTCACAGATGTTCTCATAGAGGTTGCCATCGCAACCGCATACCAGCTCGGGCGTGATTTCTTGGCAAGTGGAAAAGTCGACCAAAGCTTCGCAATGCCCGACTGCCTGGCAAGTTGGCAAGTCCCAGGAGCAATAATGTTCCGCGGGGCAATCATCGTTGTGGCTACACTGGGTGCTGGGGTCGCAGGCGCCGCTGGCGGCCAGGCTTACCCCTGCGGCCGCCGCGGTACAGTCGTTCCAGTAGGTCTTGCCGTCACAGCCACAGACGGGAACCTGTTCGGCCGGGCAGTCAGTGGTGAGGACAGCCTCGCACTGGCCGCGCCCACCGCACTGGCCTTCTACCGTGTGGCAGTATTCGCTCTCTTCGCATTCGGCATCGAGCAGGCAGCCGCTGATGGGGCAAGGGCCAATGGCCACGACGTTGATTGCATCCTGGTGGGCCATGCAGATACTGCTGTATGAGTTGCCGTCACAGCCGCATACCGGATCATATAGCTGCATTTCGGCACAGTTGTCTGGAACCGCGCGACAGAAACCAGACCCGTCGCATGTGCCCAACTCGCGCCCGCAATACTCGTCCGCATTGCAATCGCTGTTTGCCTGGCAGGGCCTGGTGAAGCCTTCGCATATTTGATTAAGGTTCCAGATTGAAACCCCCGCTTCGCGGGCGAGACAGTAGCTCTGGTAGGTCTGACCATCGCAGCCGCAAACCGGGTGATCCAATGGGCCCGGTGCGCCGCACGATCCCGCGGCCGTGATTGAGGTGCAATCCCCAATGCCATCGCATGTGCCATCCTGTTGGCAGAAGAAGTCGGGTTCACAATCGGCGGCGGAGATGCAGGCGTTGGCGATGGAACAACTGCCCGGATGGGTGACGTTGGTGCTGGTGGCGTGAGCCAAACAAGCGTTGGCGTACTCCACCAGATCGCAGCCGCAGACCGGATCCCATTCCTTGGAACAACCGCTGGGCGGTTCGGCGCAGGTGCCGGCGTCGGTGCAGCCATGCTCTTTCCTACAAAACATGCCCTCCGGACATTCTTGATCATACTGACAGCTGCGCAGGGCTTCACAATGATCGATGAACAGAACACTGACCCCGGCCGCATGGGCCGCGCAGGAGTTGGTATAGGTCGTAAAATCGCAAGCACAGACCGGCAGCGGCAGTTCCGGGCAAGCCGTGGGCATTTCCTGGCAAGTACCTTCGGTGCTACAGTTGCCCAGGGTTTTGATACAGAACCAGTCGTCCGCGCAATCGCTATTGTCATTACAGGGCAGGGGATCGTCGTCGGTACTATCACTGTCGGCCCCGGCATCCACATTGTCAGCATCGTCAATGCCGCCATCATCGCCGGTGCCTTCATCACCATCGACCCCTGCATCCGCGTCGGCCATCGATGGCTCGCCGTCTGGGTCAGAGGTACCAGGATTGTCCGAGCTACAGCCGGACCACGCCAGAAAAATGACCAGTGCCGATAGGAGAGGCAAAGCTATTTTGCGCATAACGGATTTCCTTTTTTGACCAAATTAAAAGACAAGATAAATCAGCCGACCTCGATGACTTCCCATACGCAGTCTTGGCCATTGACCTCTAAGTCGATGATGTCTCCGGCCCGTTTTCCCATCAAGGCTTTGCCCACTGGCGAGGCCGGGGTAATGACTGAAATAAAGCCGTCGCCCCCGGGGCCCGGAAGTTCGGTAGCCCCACCCACCGGCAGCAAGATGAAAGTACGCTCGCGGGAGCCTTGCTTGTCCTCGGTGGCCACGTCGATAATGGCCCCCACGTTGGCCGGCGAGCGGGCGTTATAGTCGGGAACCCCCGCCTTGATAAAATCATCCAAGGTTTGCAACTCCGCCTGCGTCTTGCGCAAACGTTTGCCATGGGCGGTAGCCAAGGAACCATATTCGAGCATCACCCGGGCATTTTCTTTTTTCTCGGACTCAGTCGCCATGCTACGCGCCGACTCCCGCGCATCTTCCTCCGCCCGCCGCGCCGAAGCCGCCAATTGGCTCAACTGTTGCCGCAACTCTTCCACAAAATGACGTCTTAAAGGATTCACGCCTGGCATTATGCTGTCAGCCAATAAAATCGGCAAGGGTTAATGCCTAGCCAAGTTTTGACTTCCTATCGAGACCTGCCCGGCTGATGGCCTGTTTGAGGTCTGCCGGCAGGGGGGCGCTGACATCGATGTCCAGGGACGAGCAACTTAGTTTTTGGGAGTGCAGGGCCGGGTGATCGATGCCCAACTTGGCCGCCGGGTAGACGGCCGTTTGGCCGCCACCATACAGGGTATCGCCGACCAGGGGAAAGCCCAGGTGGGCCAAGTGCACTCTGATCTGGTGGGTGCGACCGGTTTGGGGCCGGGCTTCGATTAGGCTGTGGCTCTCGCCGCGGGCGATGACTTGCAGGCAGGTATGGGCACTTATGCCCTGGGCATAGACGCGCATGCCCTTGCGGCCCGGTCGCTTGGAAGTCAGGGGGGCCAGGCATTCTTTTTGTTCCCAATCCGGGCGGCCGTGGACCATGGCCAGGTAGCCGCGGTCAATGGCATGCTGGCTGAGCAGGCCCACCAGCTGCCGGTGCATGTCGTCGTCTTTGGCTACCAGCAGGGCCCCGGAAGTGCCGGCATCCAAGCGGTGCACGATGCCGGGCCGCAGCGGCCCATCGCCAGCAGACAGGGGCCGGCCCAGGCCGCGCAGAGCGTTGGCCACCGTGCCGGCCGGTCGCTTCTGACCCGGATACATCGCCATCTTGGCCGGCTTGTTGATCACCAGCAGCCGCTCGTTCTCGTACAGAATCGGTAGCGGGATGTCCTCCGCTAAAAGAGCCGGATCAAGGTTGTTGCCCAGGATCTCGACCGCGGCACCTGCCTCTTGTCTCGGCGCCCCCACAAGCAGTGCCCGGCCATTGATGCGAACTCGTCCCTCACTTACCAAGCGACGCAGCTCTCTGGCGACCAGTCCAAATCGAGCGGCCAACACCTGATCCAGCCGCTGGCCTGCTTCCGAGGCTTCGATACAAAAGAGGGGATACAGAAAATCTTTCTGCACTAAGTTCACACCTGTCTATATGGGACAATATGTTGACAATTACAATCGGCATCCTTTTTCGTTTTCCCGGCACGGGTGAGGCCTAGGCCACGCTGCTTGTTTTTTGGTACTGGTAGCCTTACAAAGAAAACATGACATTGTTCCGATCGACTATCCTGTTTGGCCTGCTGTTGAGCCTGGCGGCTTGTAATACCGGACTCGACGAAGGGGTGAGTGACTCCGGTCCGGATGCCCTGGCTGAAGACGGCGGTGACGAAGGTCAGGGCGATGAAGGTCTGGGGGATGAAGGGTCGAGTTGCCTGGTCGAGCCTTGCGTGGTGGTCGGTGAGTTTCCTTTTGAAGACACGGCCAGTACTCTGGACTCCGAGCTCAGGCAGTTCGATGGTTACGCCTGCGCCCCCACGGTGGGCGAGAACGGGCCGGAGGTGGTTTACCTGCTGCAGTTGTCAGAGCCGGGTACGCTGGTGGCCATGCTCGAGGGCGACGGGCAAGATGGGGTGGACGTCGATGTCCACCTGCTCGACGATCTCTCGGTGGAAGCCTGCCTGCGGCGGGGACACATCGGCCTGAGTCATCATGTCGCTGCCGGGACCTACTATTTGATCGTCGATTCCTGGAGCGACGCCAGCGGAACCAGCCATGAGGGTCCGTATCACTTGCATCTGCATTTTCTGCCCGACAGTGGCCTTTGCGCTATGAGCGGCGAGGCCATTGAGCGCATCGGTGAAGACGGCCCCTATCTCATGCCGGCCACCGGGCCGGTGGTTTTGGAAGCGCACTTGGTTACCGCGGAGGAATTCACTGACGATAGTTGGCCACAGAGCTTCACCGACGGCATTGCGGCGCACTACCAACTAAGCCAGCAGCGTAGTGGTTATCTCATGGATCGTTCCGAACCCTGGTGTCCCTGCTGTGAACCCGCAAACGAGTACGGCCAGGGATCTAGCGTCCGCCCGCCAGTCGAGGCCGAAACTTTCTATTTGAATATGCGCTGGGCCAAGGCGCCGGCCCGCGGCGAACGCTACCTGGTTTACAACGGACTGACCGGCCGAGCGGTGGTCGCCGCTGCTGGCTACGAGAATGGCCCGGGAGACCTGAGCCGCATTGGCGGCAGCAGTGAAGAAATCCATCACCACCTGGGTACCGGTCATCTCTCGGTGCTGACCTTTGCGGTAGCCGCCGATCAGACCCTGCCCTACGGTCCCATCGATTGTGGGGTACCGTGATTGTCATGACCAAGTGCCAGCAGCTTGTGTTTGAGCGCAAGTAGCCTTATCATTAATGGAATATGCACTTGTTCCGAATGACCATTTTGTTTGGCCTGCTGATCTGTCTAGCAAGCTGTAATATCGGAATCGTCGACGTGGAAAACGACGCTGGGCCGGATGCCCTGGCGGATGACGGTGCCGATCAAGACGCAGGCCCGGGCGCTGACCCAGGCGCTGATCCAGGCGCTGACCCAGGCTCTGACCCAGGCGCTGACCCAGGCGCTGATCCAGGCTCTGATCCAGGCGCTGATCCAGGCGCTGATCCAGGCTCTGATCCAGGCTCTGATCCAGGCGCTGATCCAGGCGCTGACCCAGGCTCTGACCCAGGCGCTGACCCAGGCGCTGACCCAGGGGCTGATCCAGGGGCTGATCCAGGGGCTGATCCAGGCGCTGATCCAGGGGCTGATCCAGGGGCTGACCTTGATCCGGATGCCACGCTTCAAGAACGGCTGAGTGTTTCTTCGGCTACCATGCCCGCGGGGGTCAAGGCGGGGGTGGGTAACTGGCGTATCTGGGGCACTGCTTCTTTGTATATTGCCCCGGTCTTTGTCGTCCCGCTGGATAACTGCGAGACGCTGATTGGCTTTACTACCGGTAGTGGCGGAAGTTTGACCGCGCGGGCGGCTTGGCTCGATGCCAACGATCAGTTGATTGATACCATAGAATTGGGTGCGGGCTACGAGTGCCGTGGGCTGGCGGCAGAACCCGACGGCCACTTCGGGGCTTTGCTCTGGAGTGATGCCGAAGATCGGATCTATGTCCGGCGCTTTGATTCGGCCGGCCAGGAGGTCTGGACCACCGAGCTTATCAACTCGACCAACAAGCCCGACGACTTTGGTATCGGCGACAGTCGCATGGACTTTGGCAACGGCAAGTACGGCGCCTATTACCATGTGCACTCCGATACCGGCCACGAAGGCGACACCCTCAAATGGGTCAGCGTGGCTGGTGCCGAGTCGACGGCCTGGACCTGGGGTTGTTCCCACAGCATGAGCAATCTCTTGCGCTACCACCCCGACTTGAGCTCTTTTTTGCCGGTGTGTGTAACCGACTGCTACCCAGGCACTTCGGGCGACTTTGCTACCAACTCCCAGGGCGGCATCTACCTCAACCATCGCAGCGCCAAGGTGCTCGACCTCGACGCCGGCTGCAACGGCAGTGTGGCTGGCGAGATCGGCGGCGCGGCGCTGGCCCCGGCCGGTTGGGCGCTGGTGTTCAACACCCATCAGAATCCGATGACCCTGGGCCAAAGCTCCTATAGCACCTCGACCATGAACCAGGACATCGGCTTTGCCCTAGTAAGCCAGAACCTGACTGCCGGCCCCATCGTTTGGCTGACCGACACGGATTCCATCAACGAGGCCGACGCTACTATTGCCCGCTGGCAACCGGTCGGGGATTCGACCGAGCAGTATCTGGTAGGTTGGTTCGAAGCACCCAGCAGCTACTGGCTGGCCCGGGTAGACTCGACCGGCGCCTTTATCGAGGGTCCGATCAACGTATCATCCCAAGCCAAATGGGGCCGGCGCGACGACCCCATGCGTGGGCATTGCGATGGTGACATCGTCTGGGCCTGGTTCGACTCCCCCGGCAGCACCATGCTGAACTTCGCCCGCCTCAAGGCCGCCGGAAAATGACTGCCTCCGTCATGGCCCAGCCGTGACTTGTATTCGGACCCAAGTAGCCTTATTAATAGAGTATGCACTTGTTCCGAATGACTATCCTGTTTGATCTGCTGATCTGCCTAGCCGGTTGTAGTACCGGAATCGTTGACCTGACAAACGACGCTGGGCCGGATGCTTTAGTGGATGACGGCGCCGATCAGGGTGCCGACCCTGGTTCTTACCCCGACTCCGATCCCGGTTCCGATCCCGGCTCTGATCCCGGAGCCGACCTTGATCCGAATGCCACGCTCCAGCAGCGGCTGAGCGTCTCTTCGGTAACGGTGCCCGCGGGGGTCAAGGCGGGGGTGAGCAACTGGCGTATTTGGGGCACTGCTTCTCTGTATATTGCCCCGGTCTTTGTCGTTCCGTTGGCCAACTGCGAAACGCTGGTTGGATTTACCAGCAGCAGTGGCGGGCTAAGCGCATGGGCGGCTCGGCTCGATGCCAACGATCAGCTGATTGATACCATGGAACTAGGCGCGGGCTACGAGTGCCGTGGTTTGGCGGCCGAGCCTGACGGCCACTTCGGGGCTTTGCTCTGGAGTGATGCCGAAGATCGGATCTATGTCCGGCGTTTTGATTCTGCCGGCCAGGAGGTCTGGACCACCGAGCTTAGCAATTCGACCAACAAGCCCGACGACTTCGGCATTGGCGATAGCCGCATGGCCTTCGGCAATGGCAAGTACGGTGCCTATTACCACGTGCATTCCGATACCGGCCACGAAGGTGACACCCTCAAGTGGGTCAGCGTGGCCGGGGCCGAGTCGACGGCCTGGACTTGGGGTTGTTCCCACAGTATGAGCAATCTCTTGCGCTACCACCCCGATTTGAGTTCCTTCTTGCCGGTGTGCGTAACCGACTGCTATCCGGGCACCGCCGGTGATTTTGCCCTAAACGCCCAGGGCGGTATCTACCTCAACCACCGCAGCGGCAAAGTGATCGACGTTGACGCCGGCTGCAACGGCAGCGTGGCCGGCGAGATCGGTGGCGCGGCCTTGACCCCCACCGGCTGGGCACTGGTGTTCAACGCCCATCAGAATCCAATGACCCTGGGCCAGAGCTCTTACAATACCTCGACCATGAACCAGGACATCGGCTTTGCCACCGTGACTCAGAACCTGGCGGCCGGCTCCGTGGTCTGGCTGACCGCCACGGATTCTATCAACGAAGCCGACGCCACCATCGCCCGCTGGCAACCGGCCGGAGATGCGACCGAGCAGTACCTGGTAGGTTGGTTCGAACCACCCAGCAGTTATCGCCTGGCCCGAGTAGATTCCGCGGGTGCATTTATCGAGGGCCCGGTCGACATCTCTTCTCAAGCCAAATGGGGCCGGCGCGACGACCCCATGCGTAGGCACTGCGATGGCGACATCGTCTGGGCCTGGTTCGATTCTGCCGGCAGCACCACGCTGAAATTCGCTCGCCTCAAAGCAAACTGAAAAATGACATAGACAATATGTACTATTGTTATCGTATTTATCTGATAGCAAATCGGCTCCATCACGGTTACAATTAGGACATTGACCAAATTGGAGTACATCTCGGTTCCCCTGGGTTCCTGTTGAAACTCCCTGTCTTTTAACTGTGTGAGGTGAGAGGCATGCAAAGAATCAGTTGGCTGGCTTGGGTGGTGTTCTTGGCTTCTGTGGCCGCATGTGGGGGCGGCGAAGATGGCGAGCAAGAAGAAGTTTGTGTGGATCTGGATGGAGATGGTTACGGCGCCGGCTGCGACCGGGGCACGGATTGCAACGATGATGACAGCGCGATTTACGAAAATTGCCCGACCGAATGCCAAGGGTGTCAGTTAGACGAGGTCTGCATCTCCCAGGGGGAGCTGCATCCCGATGATCCTTGCCAGATCTGCAAGATGGGTGCTGAGGCGGCGGGTTTCGAAGCGGTGGCCAATGGCACTGCTTGCGATGATGGTAGCTTTTGCAGCGGCCGTGACGCTTGTTTGGATGGAGTGTGCAGCGATCATGACGGCTTTGCCTGTGCCGATGATGGCGTATTTTGCAACGGGCCGGAAATTTGCGACGAAGAGTTCAAGGCTTGCCGTTCGCTTGGCAAAGCTTGTGGCGATGGTCTCCTATGCTCGGAAGTCTCTAAGCTATGCGAAGGTCGCCCCGGGATTAGCATCGATATGATCGAGGGCGGCGCCCCGGGGGTGAGCGGCACATCGATCGCCACCATTCCCGGCTATCAAAGCGGGCGCTATGTGATTGCCGCCTGTACCGGCCGCCGCTTGGACTTGTACTGGTTCGAAGGGTCTTGGCAGGTAGAGACCATAGCCCATTTTGCCGCCAATCCTCAGATTCGAGCACTGGCGAACCAGAAATTTCATCTGGTTTATACCGACACGGCTAACAAGGCCTTGGTTCACGCCTATGGCACCCGGGACAACTGGACCTTCACCACCATCACCGAACCCGGGTCGATAGAGTATGGCGGTGCCCAGGTGGTGGCCGATGACAGCATCATTCACGTGGCCTACACCGACCCGGTGACGAACGATCTTTATTACATCAACAATCGCTATGGCAGCTATCAAATCCAAAAATTGCCGACCGAAACTGGGGCAGCCTTGGGCATGCGCATGACCCAGGGGAAATACGGCATGGCCTTTGTTTTCAATGGGATTACCGAAGAGGGCTTGCTGGGCAAGGTCTATTACCTGCATGCTACCAGTGGTGGTGGTTGGCGTTTGGATGTGGTCGAAGGTGCCGAAGGTTTTCCCGGGGCTATTCAAATTGGTCCCGACAACAGACCGCACATTCTGGTGCATGGTTTGTCCAGCCAGGCCTATCCTTCCTTCACCTACTACACCAAGTATCTATATCAAGATTGGACGAAAGAACTGGTCTACCAGGGCATGGATTGCGGCACCAGGGTATTCATGTGGCTGGTCATTGATCGTTTGCCCCGCTTTGTTTATCGGCGGCTGGATTTCGCTGCCGAAAACCAGCTTTACCTCGCCAGCCGCAGCGGCGATCTGGTGGGTACTTGGGAGCATGAGCAACTGACCAGTGGCAAAAACATCGGCGAGGCATTTAGTGTCGATTCTTCAGAAATCCTGCGTCTGGTCTATACCACTGCCTCCACCGACGGAACCTTGGTCTCGGCCTTCCATCATCCGCAGGATGGTTATAGTGAAGAGATATTAGCGCAGGCCAAGCATGTAGGCAGTCAGGGCAACGATGCCGTATTGGATGATGGCGCCTTGCACGTGAGCTACTTTGAACGACAGCCTACCCGCCTACGGTATGCCACCAATGCCAGTGGTGAATGGCAATCGAGTCTCGAAGACGAAAACACGGTAGCCGATCAGTACTCGTCGATTCAGGTCAGCCATCATTGGGGCCCCACCATTGCTTATTACGATACCCAAAACAAAAACCTGATGGCCATCGAACATGACAACGGCAACAAGACCATTCACCTGATGGACGACGGCAGCAGTGTTGGCCAATACGTTAATTTGGAGCTCTTTAGCGACGATGCTCAACTAGTCTATTGGGACCAGGAGAATCAGTCCTTGCTGCACCTGACCGCCGATATCAATTTCCTGTACGGTGAGCCCACCCTTATCGGTACCGCCGGAACCGTGTCGGGTCCCATTGATTTTCGCTTGCTTGATGGACATCAGCACATGGTTTATCGGGGCAGTGATCCCGAAGGCATTTACTATTATTCCAATACCCTGACCGGCATTCACATCGATTTGGCCGCTGATGATCCGGGCGGAACTTCGGAGCTGAAACTTAGCCTGGACAGCCAGGCCTCGCCCCACATCGCTTTTTATGGCTATCTCGACCACAAACTGCGTCTGAGCAAAAAAGATCATAATGGCTTCTTCATCACCGAAGAACTTTTCGAAGTCCCAAGCGCGGATTATCTCAGCGGCCTGACTTTCGAAATGGACAGCCAGGACCATCACCACATCGCTTTTTTGCTAAGCGCAAGCCGAGGCGGTCGCACACGCCTCTACTATCTCACCGATGTCAATGGTACCTGGCAGGCCAGCATCATCGACGACGCCGGTTGGACCGGACAATCGCCCGTCTTGCTCCTCGATAATGACAGCAGTACGGTTCACTTGATTTACGGTGGCTCGGCTGCCCTCTGGCATACCCAATTTGCCATGGGCTACACTGGGCCCTAAGCCAGTCTATCTCCTAGTAGAAAATTAACGAATCTTCATTCTGGGCCGCGTGGCCGGCAACGGCCACCGCGCCATAGGGGCGGCCATTGATGGTAGTAAAGTCCATATCGGTGGCCCCGGCCGTGGGCAGGTCGTAGACTGGGCGGAAAACGCCGAGCCCAGACCACTGGTAGATGGGGGAGGGGAAGAGCGGCCCGCCGTCGTTGTGGTGGCGGGAGGAAAAGGCTAATAAGAGCTCGCCGCCGATCACGGCGGAGGTGACGCCCTGGGCGCCGCCGGAGAACAGGGTCTGGCCCGGGCTGAGGCCAAGCTCGCTGGCGGCGTAGATGGTGGAGTCGACGTCGTTGTCGCCGCCATTGTCTTGGTTGGCAAAGACCAGGTAGGCCTGTCCTTGGGCCATAAACGAGGTCACTGCCTGACAATGCTGGGTGGGAACGCTGGCCATTTCGACGAAACTGGCGCCCACTTTGAGATAGACTTTGGAATCGATATTGCCGGTGGAATCATTGTGGGAATTGGCGACCGCCAGCAGGTGATGGGTAGTAAGATCAAGGTAACGAAACTGGCCGGCGCCGTTGGTGGGGATGGCTTGGGCCTGCACGAAATGGTCGACCACAAAGAGGTAGATTATGGAATTTATGTTCACCGTGCTGTCATTGTGGTTGTTGGCTACCGCCAGGTAGGTCTCGCCATCAATGGCGAAAGACTCGAAGTCCACGGCGCCGTTGGTGGGGATGGATTGGAATTCAACAAAGGCGCTACCGTTGAAACGGTAGATCTTGGAGTCCAGGTTGTGGGTGGAGCCGTTCCAGTTTTGGGCAATGGCCAGGTAGTGATCGGCGCCGATGGCAAAGGCGTGTATGTCCATGGCCCCGCTGGTGGGGATGGACTGGAAGAGCACGAACCCACTGCCGTCGAAGCGGTAGAGATGAGAGTCTACGTTGGGCGCAGCCACGGTGCCGCTGTTGGCTACCGCCAAGTAGGTCTCTCCGTTCATTTCGAAGAACTCGACCCGATTGGTGCCCAGCGAGTTGATATTTTGCAGTAGCTCTGGATCGAAACCACCGAACTGGGCCTGGCTGCCGTCCTCGCAAGTCATTTGCTCAAAGCCCATGCCCAAAGGCTCTACCGTGCAGCTCTGGCCGTCTACGCCATTGGACCCGTCGGTGCCGTCAGACAGGGTGACCGTGTTGCCATCACAAGTGATGTCATAACTGCCGTCGCCATTGTCGATGACCGTGCAGCCCTGGCCGTCTACGCCATTGGACCCGTCGGTGCCGTCAGACAGGGTGACCGTATTGCCATCACAAGTGATGTCATAACTGCCGTCGCCATTGTCGATGACCGTGCAGCCCTGGCCGTCTACGCCATTGGTGCCGTCGCTGCCATCGCTCACGGTGACCGTGTTGCCATCGCAGGTGATATCGTAGCTACCGTCGCCATTATCGGTAACCGAGCAGCCCTGACCGTTTACGCCATTGGTGCCGTCGCTGCCATCGTTCAGGGTGACCGTGTGGTCGCCGCAAGTCACGTCATACGTGCCGTCGTCATTGTCGAGCACGCTGCAGTCGTCGCCGTCGAGGCCGTTGCTGCCATTCTGGCCGTTATCGCCGTCGGTGCCGTCGTGCAAGGTGATGGTGCTGCCAGCGCAGGTTACGTCATAGCTGCCGTCGCCGTTGTCGGTTAAGCTGCAGCTCTGGCCGTCGTCGCCGGCACAAGCGGCCAGGCTGAGGGACAGAGATAGGGTCAGGGTCAGGAACAAGGCAGTGCGCATGTCAGGTCCTTTCGTCAATTGGATGGCGAAGAAGCTTGCATGCTATCATCGCTCCTTGCTTTTGTTCAAATGAACCTCAGGGAGAACAGGAAATAACGCTTATGAACGTCATGCTTGATCTTAGAGAACTGGCCCTTAGCATCGCAGCGCGTCTGGAGATGGCCCCTATTTCGGCCATGGTCTTGCCCCCGTATGCAGAAGCCGGCCAAGCTCGCAATCGCGAATTTATGGCGCTGGCACTCGAAAGCGGAGCCGCTGGTCTTAGTTATGTTCTGATCCCGGCAGCCGGTGCCGAGGCCTATCGTTCTTTACAACCGCAAAAATTCATTGGCACCCAGCCGGAATTGCATGCCGCTAAATTCGGCGGCTCCGACCCGGTTGAGAATATGATTGGCTTGGCGGCCATCAATGCCATCTGCCAGCACGCCATGCGCTTGGACCATATGCCTCTTGATCAAAGCAGCGATTCGCTGGGCCTGATGGAACTCCAAGATGGGGATCGGATCGGCATGGTGGGACTGTTTCGCCCTTTGTTGAAGTACCTGAAAAAGGTAGATGCCGAGTTGGTGGTGATTGAGAAGAACCCGGCTCTGATCGACAAAGTGCCTGGGGTGCGGGTCACCCTGGATGAAAGCGCACTCAATCATTGCAACAAAGTGCTTTGCACCAGCACCGCGGTGCTCAACAACAGCCTGGACCACATTCTGGCCCAGTGCCACCAAGCCCAACACATCACCGTGTTGGGACCCACGGCCGGATTTTATCCCGACCCTCTCTTTGCCCGTGGCGTAGATGTGGTCGGTAGCCGCTTTGTCATCGACGCCCCTTTGCTACTGCGCCGCATCGAACAAGGGCAACGCTGGGGGGAGGCGACCCAAAAGCTTTGCTTCCAGAAAAGCAACTACCCAGTAAGCCAGCGCGTCCCCTAAATCAGTCCCGGTGGATGGGGGGGGCAACAGCCTAGAAAGAAGTCTAGCCCGCATCGATCACAAACTTTCCGGGTTGTCCTGGTATCTCAACAACAACATATGCATGGCATGTTCTCTCAAAAACAGCTCTGATCTGTAAGCATATGCAATCTCACAATATAAAGTTGTTGGTGAGATATCAGGGCTAGGTCAGACACTGTTCACTCTATGCTCTGCTGCGCATCAATGGCCTGCTCTTCTCTGGACTTCAACTCGCGCAAAGCTCGCGCGCACAGATGTTCGCGGCACACCCGGGGTCGTTCACTCCGCGGTAGTTTGCAGCCGTCAGAACCTAAATTGGGGCAGGGATCATCTCGATTCAAATGACGATGTTCTTTGGTCCATAAGACTTCGACATACGCCCATTCGTCACAACACTCACCACAGTTAATCGGACACTTTGGCACAAAACTCTCATTTTCTGTTCGACCGTCAGCACAATTGCCAACCCTTCAGGCCATCGTAGTCAAGCAACATGTCTCTAGTATCACACTTTAGGGCCCTGGGGCCCGTATTTCCTGATCTTCTGATCTTTATCCGCCGATTATTTTGACCAGGACTCGCTTGCGTCGGCGGCCGTCGAATTCGCCGTAGAAAATCTGCTCCCAGGTGCCGAAATCCAGATCGCCTTCCGTGATGGCTACTACCACCTCTCGGCCCATCACCTGTCGTTTCATGTGGGCATCGGCGTTGTCTTCGCCGGAGTCGTTGTGGCGATATTGTGAGACTGGTGCATGGGGGGCGATTTTTTCCAGCCATTGTTCGTAGTCATGATGAAGACCGCCTTCGTCGTCGTTGATAAATACCGAGGCGGTGATGTGCATGGCGTTGACCAGGACCAGGCCTTCTTGGACCCCGCTTTGCTCGATGCACTGGCGAACATCGGGAGTGATATTGATAAAGGCCCGTCTGGTCGGGACCTCGAAGAACAGCTCTTTGCGGTAGCTTTTCATTTTCTCGTGCCCTCCCGGCATGTTGACGAATGTTGTCCTCGCTCGTAACTCATAGTAATACACAATGGCTTGGTGAAGATAAAGATCGGGTGAATCCAGTGCTAATCATGAAAATAACATTTGGTTTCCATAGGAGCGGGGCATGAATCCAAAGTGTCAGAATGGTGACAAATCCTGCCGGACTATCTTCAGGCAGCTTGGCGAGGTTACCGGTGCGGGAACTTGGCGTCACTGGCGCGACGAGCGGTTGCCGGAGGGCTTGCTGGAGACGGCCAAGTCGAGATTCAATAAACTCTTGCTGTTTTTCATCTTGCTCTGGTCCCTGGCGGCACTGCCCCGGCTGACTGTCTGTATCTTTGGCGGATCGTTGCCCGCCGCCTTCCCGAACAAGATCACCGCTCATTTATATGTCTTTGTTCCCTTGGCGGTGGTGACTGTTCTGCTCTACCTCTGGTCGAAACGGAAGGAGACCGCGCCTAAGCTGGTGGCCGACTTGGCGCTGGGCTATATGGTGGTTCTCGCTTTTGGTCTGTCCCTGTGGCGGCACGGCTTTCCTTGGACGCAAACCTTCCCCCGAGACTGGTCCATGATCGGTGTGGTCATCCTGGCCTTCTCGGCGCTGATTCCCAACACCCGGCGAAAAACATTCCTGGCGGTGCTGATTACTGCCCTGATGGACCCGCTGGGTTTGTGGATAAACGTAACGGTCAACGATATGCCCTGGCCGGAGCCCGGCTCCTTGGGCCACCTTTTTGGGCCTACCGGTGTGGCGGTCGTTTTCGGGCTCTTCATTTCGTCGGTGGTATTCTCCATGGGGCGAGAGATTCAGCGGGCCCGGCAGATGGGTGCTTATAAGCTGGTCGAGCCGTTGGGACGCGGAGGCATGGGCGAGGTGTGGCGCGCGGAGCATCAGCGCCTGGCGCGGCCCTCCGCGGTGAAGCTGATACCGCCAGAACTCCTCGCCCACGGAAGTGCTGAGAGTGCCTTGACCATCCAGCGCCGGTTTGAGCGCGAGGCCCGGGCCACTGCCATGCTGGAATCGGAGAACACCATTCAAGTATACGATTTCGGCGTTACCGACGACGGCACTCTGTACTACGTGATGGAGCTGCTCGACGGCCTCGATCTCGAGGAACTGGTGCAAAAGCACGGACCCTTGCCCGCCGGGCGAGTGGTGGCCTTGCTGCGCCAGGTGTGCGAATCCTTGGCCGAAGCCCACGCGGATGGCCTGGTCCATCGCGACATCAAGCCCGCCAACATCTACTTATGCCGGCGAGGGCTGCGCTATGATGTGGTCAAAGTCCTCGATTTTGGCTTAGTGCGGCAAGCAGAGAACCGCGATGTGAAACTCACCGCCGCGGATCGCATCGCCGGATCACCCGCCTTCATGGCGCCCGAGGCCGCCACTGGCTTGCCCACGGCCGATCACCGTTTAGACATTTATTCCCTAGGCTGTGTGGCCTATTGGCTCCTTACCGGCAAGCTGGTGTACGAAGGGGATACCCCCATGCAAATGTTGGTAGCCCATGCCAGCCAGCAAGCACCAGCGCTTTCGGAGCACACTGAGCTAGATGTGCCCGCCGGACTTGAGAGTCTGATCCACGACTGTCTCCAGAAGAACCCGGATGATCGCCCCGCCAGCGCCGGCGAACTGGGCCTCCGCTTGGGGGAGCTTGCGATACCCGCTTGGAAATCTCAACAGGCCGAACATTGGTGGCGACTGCATCACCCGAAGACCGCTCGTCATGCCCCGGTGTGAAGTCTGCGTTCATAGCCTTGGGCAAACTCGGGCAAAAGAGTCTGACCAATTTGTTTTATTGTTCTTCGTGCATCATGGCCCGGTAACGCCGGCCTTTGATGGGGGCTGATTCTAGGATTTTTAGGGCTTTTTTGGCTACGCTACGCCTGACCGCGATGAAGGTGATTTCGTCCATTCGATCTATCTTGCCCACATCGGTGCCGGCAATGCCTGGTTTGGAGGTTAATGCGCCCAGGACATCACCGGGGCCTATCTTGTTCTTGCGGCCGGCATTGATAGATAGGGTGACCATGGTGGGGGCCAGTTCGGGGTGTTGTTTGGTGTTCTTGAAATCTGGCTTTGTCAGCGAGGCATCGGTGCTCATTTTTTCATTGATTTGGTCGATGCGGAAGGCCTCGTTGGGAGCCACCAGTGAGAAAGCGAGCCCTTTGGCGCCGGCCCGGCCGGTTCGGCCTATTCGGTGAATATAGGTATCCGGTTCAAAAGGCAGATCGTAGTTGATGACCGCCCCTAGCTCGTTGATGTCGATGCCGCGGGCGGCCACATCGGTGGCGACCAGAACCTTGCAGCTGCCGTTGGCGAAGCGAACCAAAACTTCGGTGCGTTGCCGTTGCTCGAGATCGCCGTGTAGGGCCAGGCAGGGCAGGCCGGCTTTTTTGAGTTCGGCATGTATCCGGCGACAGTGATCTTTGGTGTTGCAAAAAATCAGGCATGATTCCGGTTGATGGCTTGCCAGAATTTCAATGCTGGCCCGGGCCTTGTCTTTGGGGGCAATTTCATAAAAATGTTGAAGAATGACCGAGGAATCATGTTGTGTCTCCACCGTTATTTTTTGGGGCTGGTGCAGTAAGGACTGACTCAAGCGCCTGACTTCGTCTGGAAAGGTGGCCGAGAAAAACAGGGTTTGGCGTTTTGCGGGCGCATAGGTAAATATTTTTTTTACCTGTTTCACAAATCCCATGTCCAGCATGCGATCGGCTTCATCCAGAACAATCATCTTTATCTCTTGCAGGTTCAGCGAACTCCGCTTCAGCAGCTGTATGACCCGTCCCGGTGTTCCCACCACCACATGCGCCTGGTGCTTGAGTGAAATCTCCTGTTTATACTGGGGCATGCCCCCGGCGAGTAAAATGAGTTTGAGATTGGGTTGGAATCGGGCAATGCGACGCAGCTCGTCCGTGACTTGGGCGGCCAGTTCCCGGGTGGGACAGAGAACCAATGCCTGTATCCGAATGCGGCTGGTGTCGAGATTCTCCATCATGCCCACACCGAAGGCCGCGGTTTTGCCACTGCCCGACTTGGCTTGGGCCAGCACGTCTTTGCCGGCCAGGATAGCTGGAATACTCGCCTCCTGAATCTCGGTCATATTTTGGTAGTTGAGATCGATGAGGTTTTTTTGCATCGCCTCGGAAAGCGGAAGAGAGGAAAATGAGTTCATGGTGTTGCAATCTATCACAAATCAAATCAAATTTCGTTTCGCAAAAACAAATTATTGGGCCAACTGAATCACGTTTCCGTAGGGGCGCGGGGGGGGGGCCCGGGGGGGCGGGGGGGACCCCCCCCCAAAAGCAACCGATACCCCAAAAAAAACCCCCC
>JAUVBB010000429.1 GCA_030591445.1 Deltaproteobacteria bacterium
CCTCCGCCCTTGAACCAGAGGCCGAGGGCAGCATGCCGCGCTCGGAAATGCCTACGGTCACCGGGTCTGACCCCATTCCAGAAGCTCTGCCCGACGAAGAGATGGATGTCGATGATCCGGCCGAGGAATTGGCCGATTCTCTGGAAGAGATCGATTTCTTTATCCAGCAGAACTTGCTGGATGAGGCGACGGATGAGTTGGCAGACTTGCAAGAGAAGTATCCGGATCATCCGGAGGTGAAGGAGAGGCTTGCCACGGTGGAGAGCCTTCGCCAGGGTGAGTCGCCTGCTGGTACGATTTCGGCCGAAGATCTTGGCGAATCTTTTGACTTGGCGGCAGAAATTGAAAAAGAGGTAGGCGAAAGTGAAGCGCCCTCGGCCCTGTATGAAGATTTTCAGTACAGTGTTGATGATGTCTTCTCTGAATTCAAGAAAGGCGTGGAAAAAGTGGTCGACAAGGAAGATTCGGCCACCCATTACGATTTGGGGATTGCCTACAAGGAAATGGGTTTGGTTGATGATGCCATCAATGAATTTCAGGTTTGTGCCCAAGATGAGGCCAAGCGCGTGTCGTCTTTGACCATGATCGGTTTGTGCTATTGTGAAAAAGGCCAGTACAGTGAGGCCATCAATAAGTTCAAAGAAGCGCTGCATGGAACCGGCATTTCCGAACAAGAGACCACCGGGGTATATTACGAGATCGGGTGCAGCTATTATCAACTAGAAGACATGGAAGAAGCATTGTTCTACTATCAAAAAGTACACAAGCGAGATAGCACGTTTCGAGATGTGGCCAGCCGCATCAAAGAATTGTCAAAACGGGCTACTGGCGAGAACGAGAAAGAGGAGAAAGATTCCACTAAATCGACCAACTCTAAGAACAACATCTCCTATATGTGACGGCGGATGATTCGGGAGGAGACAGCCACCACGGGTCGAATGTTTTTGCCATGAACTATCTCGATTACTTTCAGCTCAACCAAGAGCCTTTCTCCAATGCGCCGGTGACGCGTTTCTATTACAATAGCACCCAGCACTCCCAGGCTATGGTGCGCCTGATGTTTTCGGTGAACAACATGCGTGGCTTGGCTGTGTGCGTGGGTAATATTGGGGCGGGCAAGACGACGCTGGCGCGCCGCATGCTGGATAATCTTCCGGAGAGCCAGTATGAAGCGGCCTTGCTGGTGATCATTCATGCCGGCATCACTGCCGATTGGCTCTTGCGTCGAATTGCTTTGCAGTTGGGCGTTCGTAGTCCGGCGGAAGATAAACTTTCCTTGCTTAGCCAGCTCTATCGGCGATTGGTCGATATTTACGAAGAAGGCCGAAAGGCCGTGGTGCTCATCGATGAGGCGCAGATGCTTCAATCGCGTGAGATCATGGAAGAGTTTAGGGGCTTGACCAATCTGGAGGTTCCAGAGAGAAAGCTGCTGACTTTTGTTTTTTTTGGTTTGCCGGAACTGGAACAGTGTCTCCAACTCGATCCGCCTCTGGCCCAAAGAGTGGCGGTGAAGTATCGATTGGAGCCATTTACTCTGGAGTCGGTGGAAGCCTATATCAAGCATCGTTTGCGGATGGCGGGATCCAAGAAAATGTTATTTACCAGTCAGTCGGTTGAGCTGATTCACAAGTTCAGCAGCGGCATTCCCCGGCTGATCAACACGCTGTGTGACAATGGTTTGTTCGAGGCAGCCCTGGCCCACCGGCCGGTGGTGGAGAGCGGATTGATCCAAGGGGCGGTCGAAAGCTTGGGTTTAGATCGGAAAGTGGCTCCCCCCCAAACGATACGCATTCATGGTGAGTCGCGCATTCCCGGGCCCGGGCGGCCAGAGAGTCGAGGGCCCGATCTTTCAGCAAAGCACACCAAGCCGGTGTCTATGGAGGAAATAGACAGGTTCCTTGACAAGCTGGTAAAGGTATAGTAGCGCAGGGGGCGCCCGTGTTGGCGGCGCTTCGAAGGCTTGTGTTTATGCGATACGGAAAGAAGGCCTCCGGAAAATTGAGGTGCGGGTGTAATTCAGAGGTAGAATGCAAGCTTCCCAAGCTTGACGTCGTGGGTTCGACTCCCATCACCCGCTTTTTTGCCCAAACCTCAACCGCCCGTGGTGGCGGTTGAGGTTTTTTTGGATGGTTCGCGTGCGCAAGAAAGCCTCATGGATACTGCTTACTTTCTTGCTTATCATCCTGGTTCTCATTGTGGGCGGGTTTTTCTTGGTTCGCTCCGATGCCATGGCCAAGAGGCTATGCAAGCTGGTCAGGCAAGGCTTGGCAGAGCAATTGTCGGTGCCGGTCTCGGTGGCTTCCTGCACGGTGGGTCTTTGGCCGCTGGGCTTGGCTGTGCATCAGCTGCAGATCCAGGGCCCCGAAAACAAAAAACTGCTGTCCGTCGGTTTGCTGGGGGTGGAGCTTGACTCCTGGGCCTTGTTAACCGGGCAAGTCAAAATCGAGCAGATTAAAGTCGAAGATCCCGCGATTCGTCTTTCCATGGAAAATGGGGTCTTGGTCAATATTCCTACCCTGGGCGCTTCCTCTCGGCCTTCAGCTGCCACTGGGGAGCGCTTTGGCTTTGGCCGGATAGAAGTGAATCGGGCCCGGATCGACCTGACCCACGATCAGGGGGTATCGTTGCAGCTTGTCGACCTGGGCTTTCACCTGATCGATGCTGAGGATGGGAAATTTGATCTAGAGTGGCAAGCCAAAACCGGCGCGCTGAAACTCAGCGATCAAGATCCTGTTTTTGCCATCGAGCGTTGGCAGGGCAAGGCCCGCATCGAAGGTGGCCGGTTGCGAATTTCCCAATTTGCCTTGCGGGTGGCCGATGTGGATCTCAAAGCCGAGGGCACCATTCGCCTGTCACCGGAAAAGACGCTGCCCGCAGCCGAAGAGAGAACTCTCACCGAGTGGTTGGCCGCCTTTGGCCCCGATCTTTCCGTGGAACTGAGTCTGCCCGTGCCCCGTCTTCATGACTTCGTCCCGGGCATCCCCATGATGGATGGTCTCACCCTTCTCTCTGCTCAGATGACCGGCGAGCAGGGCAAGCTCCGCGTCGATGGCAGCATGACCGTCAGTGACTTCGAGATCGACCACGCCCGCGAAATTCAGTACCAGTCCCGCATCGAGATTCGCGGCGATCAGCTCGAACTCAAAGACATACGAGGCTCTTCTCCCGGTGGGGCGGTGACGGGCCAAGCCCGCCTGGAGCTTATCGCGCCCTGGGCTTTTAGCGGGGCCCTGAAACTGAAAGATGCCAATTTGACTCGATCCTTGGCCATGGGGGGTGTTCAATCCACCGCCGTGATCCTCCAGGCCGCTGGCGATTTGGATTTCCATGGGAAATTTCGGGGCAAGGTGGGCGCCTTCGTTATTCTGGATTCTCGCTTGATCGTCACCGACTTTGCCGTGCAAGCAAAGGCCGGAGAATCGACTCTGACCTTTGCTCGTGGTCGCTTGAGAGCCGGAGCGGCCTTTACCGGACGGCGGGTGCGTTTTCCCCCCTTTCGCCTGTTGGTGGGCGATTCGGTGATCGAAGGGGAGGGGAAAATCTATTTTCGCAACGGTGACCTGACGGCCTTGGTGCGGGCCGACGAACTGAGTCTGGCTGATTTTTCCCCCTTGGCCTCTCTGGATGTCGCGGGCGAGGGTACCATTGCTGCCCAATTACAGGGCTACGTATTTGGTCCCGATCTGCAACTTGATTTGCAACTTGCCCAGGTGGCGGTAGGCGGTCAGTTGCTTGGTTCGGTCCGGGGTGCCTTGCGGGTCAACCCCGATTACTTGCGCTTGGATCGCCTCAGTTTTTCTCGTGCCGGCCGGGTTTTGCATGCGCGCGGACAGGTGGGGATGGCTGCTCCGCACGCCATCGATTTGGCGCTTGATTTGCAAAGAGCCAGTCTTGCCGAGATCGTGACTTTTTCCGCGGGCAAGAAACCAGGGTCTTGGTTGCAGGGTTGGTGCAGGGGGCAAGTGGCGGCCACCGGCACCTTGGCATTGCCGGCTCTGGACTTCAAGTTGGGTTTCTGGGATGTGCGGCTGGGCAAGCAGCGCATCGAAGAGGGCGGCATGGCCGGGAGTGTTCGCGACGGTGCCTGGCACCTCGATTTGTTCCAGGCGCGCCTGGGATCCGGCTGGCTTTTTGCGCGCGGGGACATTTCCCGAAATCTGGAATTGGACTTGTCCGCTTACTCAACCGGTTTGCGTGCCGATTCCTTTCAGGCCCTGGCCGGGCTGACCGATATCGTAAACTTTCGACTCGACTTGAACGTGGCGGTCAAAGGAGCACTGCGCTCGCCTTCTTTTGCGGGTTGGGCCAAAGTCTACGACACCACCTTGTATGATCGGAATTTGGCTGATTCGCTGGTTTCGGCCCAGGCCACCACCGAAAGTGTACAAATCGAAGGCAATTTTCTCGGTGGGGAGGTAAATCTCACCGCGCGGGCGCGCTTGGAGGAGAATCTACCATTCTCGGCGGCCCTGGTCTTTGGCACTGAGGCGCTGGGTCGCTATCTACCGGCCTACCAACAGCAGCGCGCTGCCAGCGGAGAATTGCATGGGCAGTTGGATGCCGAGGGAGAGTTGTTACTCCCGGGGGCCATGCGGGGGAAATTGCTTTTGGACAAGCTCTTGGTGGAAGTGGCCGGACTGCGTTTCCAAAACCGCGCGCCCATAGCCGCCGATATGAGTGGCGGGGCCTTTCAGGTGACGCGCTGTGAGATTACTGGGCCCAAGACAGCCTTTCAACTCACTGGCGGCGGCAGCATTTGGCATGGGCCCCGCTTGCAGGCAAAGGGCACGGTAGGTTTGGACTTGTTGCCGGTCTTGTTCGATTTCCTGCCCCGGGCCACCGGCCGGGCCAATATCAGACTGGCCTTGCGTGGTCCTTGGCGGGGTTTCAAGATCTCGGGTTCGGCGGCCTTTGCCGCCGAGCTCTTGCGCATCGAAGGAATCACTGGCGATTTCTCAAAGGTCAGCGGCGTGTTTGATTTTGCCCCGCCCTTGGTGGAGTTGACTCGCTTACGGGGCCAGTTGGGCGGCGGGAGTTTTACCGGCAACGGCCAACTGGAGTTGGCCGGTCTGTCGCTACGCCGCATGAATCTTAATTTTGACTTGGAGCGGGTTCGCTACCAGGTGATGGATGGCCTCTGGGCCGTGGGCACCGGATTGATAAGTCTCAAGAAGCCAGAGAGTGCTCGTTTCCTCCTGGCCGGCGATGTGCGGGTGCTCGAGGGTGCTTTTCGGCAGAAGCATTCGCTGGTGTCCCTGTCTGATGGCATGTTTCGGCGCAAGCTTAGCGAGGCGCAGGCCTATTTCCGAGAGCGAGAAGTCATCGATTTCAACCTCCATCTGCTGGTTCCGAATGGACTACGGGTTGGCTACAACCTGGATTTGGTCAATTTCCAGTCCGAGATGAAGGGAGAGTTGCGTCTGACCGGCACCAATGAACGCCTGGGCTTGCTAGGCGACATGGAGGCCCTGGGCGGGACGGTGACCTATCTAAGCAAGGACTTCGAGATTCAATCCGCTCGCGTGCGCTTTACCGACGAGTTTTCTATTCGCCCGCGGGTGGATGTCATGGCCTCTCACCGGGAGTCGATTCATCGCGATGAGGCGGAGGGTGGCGAGACCGAGTATCGCATCGATCTGCGCCTGTTGGCCGATGGCGATGCCCAACCGGAAATCAGCCTCAAGAGTGACCCACCCTTGGATGAACGCGACATTATTACTTTGTTGCATTTGGGCGTCACCAGCCGGGAAATTGAATCAATCAAAGGCGACGACTTATTGGGTCTGGGCGGGGAGATCCTGTTTCGTTCATTCAAGTTGGATGAACGCTTGAGTAAAATGTTTCCCTTTCCCCCCGAGATCATTCAGCCCAAGTATTTGCGCGTGCGCTCTCGTTATTCCAGTGCCACTGGTGGCGATAGCGATGGCACGGTTTCTCCTCGCTTGGAAATGGGAGCGAAGCTACGTTTTATCAGCAAGGATTTAGATCTGGATTACGGCCGTTCGCTTTATGACGATGCCGACCAAAACCTGGACTTGTCCTACCGCTTGTCGCCGGGGATATCCGCTCGGCTCCGCTGGCAGGAGACCCAAGCGGGC
>JAUVBB010000264.1 GCA_030591445.1 Deltaproteobacteria bacterium
AAAGTCAAGCCAGATAAAAGCAAGCCCAAGGTTTTGCTTCGATTTTTGCGCCGAACCGGTCGCCCCGCAAGTTCGGTCGGTTCCGGAGCCTGATCAGACGCCGAACCGCTGTCTGGAGAATGCTCCTGTAAGAAGCGCGCCAATGAATCCGGTCCCCCTGCCGGGCAGGCTTGGCTCAGGGCAGTCGACATTTGCTTGGCGCTAGCGAAGCGTCGATCCGGATCGATTGCCAGTGCCCGGTCGACCACGGCACAGAGCGCAGGCGCGAGTTCCGGCCGGATGCTTGCCAGGGCCTGGTGCTTGCCGTCGCGAATGGTGGTCAGCATTTTTGTCGGTGAATCAAGTAGGGGATAGGCGCGCGAACCGGCCAACATTTCATAGAGCACCAGACCCAGCGCGAACAAGTCGGATCGAGCCGTGGCCGGGTTGCCGGTTGCTTGCTCGGGGCTCAGATAGGAGTATTTGCCGGTGATGCCTTCCTGGCAAGCTACCGAACTACGCAAGCGCGATAATCCGAAATCGGCGAGCTTGGCCTGACCCTCCACCGATAGCAAAATATTGGGAGGACTGACGTCGCCGTGAACAATGCCCATGGCTTGGCCCTGAAAGTCTTTGCGTTCGTGCGCGTGGGCTATTCCCCGGCATAGTTGCACACAAATCTCAGTGGCAATTTCAACGGGGAAGGGCCGGGGCTGTCGGTGTTGCAGCAAGGAGGCCAGATCGGGGCCCTCGACGAACTCCATGGTGCAATAGGACTTGCCATCGATGCAGCCATGATCGAAGGTCTGCACGATATTGACATGGTTCAACATGGCCGCCAGCGTTGCTTCGGATTGGAAGAGACGATCGAATCCCGGCCGGCATTCGGTAGCCGGCAACATCATTTTCAATGCCACCGTCTTGGCGAACCCGCCCTCGCGTTCCAAGCGGGCCAGGTACACCTCGCCCATACCGCCGGCGGCGATTCTTCGGATCAGCCGATAATCTCCGAATAAGCCAGACATCTCTATCTCCCCAGGGCCATTCTACGGCAAAAAAAGGTCGGCTCCAAACAAGGATTTGTTTTTGTCGTTGTTTGGCTAGTCGGTCCGTGTTAATATTTTTTGATTATAATGTCCCAAGGTTACTGAGAAACATGCCATTGACCTGTTTGACGTGTAGAAAAATCACTGCCGACCCGGGAGAGGTCGTGGCTGGTGCCTGCCCGGATTGTGGTGGTGATCTGGTCGAGTCGGACGGGGCTTGGTTGGAGTGGAAGTCCGCCGACGGAGAACGTGGCCGGGAGGTCCTTTGCGGCCAGCACCTCTCCATCGGTCGGCGTTCGCTCAATGATCTGGTGTTGAAAGATGGGCAGGTGTCAAAGAATCACGCTGCTTTGGTTCGCACAGAGCAAGATTGGTATATCCGGGATGGTTGCTCAGTCAATGGTACCTTTGTTAACTCTGAGCCGGTGAAAGAACAATTGCTTTGCGATGGTGACCTGATCGGCATCGGCAATTGCGAATTGTGTTTTCATAGCCGGGTGGCGCCGGCGTGTGTGTCCGGCATCACCATCATTCCGCGCTCGGATCTGGAAAATACCATTCAGGCATCACTGGCTTGTGAACCGTGGGATTTCAAACCCGCCTGCGAAGTGCCCGATCATGCCGAGCTCAGGGCTGATTATCAACGACTACTGACCGTGCATCAATTCAATACCTATATGGGCCGAGAGCGAGACGAACAGGTATTGTTGCAGAACATTCTCAAGTTTTCTTTTGAGAACCTGCCGGCCGATCGTGGTGCCATTTTGTTGAGAGAGGAAGAAGGGGCTCCCTTGGTGCCGGCCTTGGTGTTGGCCAATCCGAAAGGGCCGGCGGGCCAGCGGAGCTTGGATGGTGAGATTGTTATTCCCGATAGCATTCTGAAACGGGCGGTGGATGAGCGGACCGCGGTACTGTCGGCCGATGCCACTGCCGATCTTCGTTTTCAACGTTCCCACAGTGTGGTGAGTGAAAGCATTCGGTCGGCCATGTGTGTGCCCCTGGTCGGTCGCAACGAAGTGCTGGGTGCGGTACACTTGGACACCAAGGAGCGTACCAGTGCCTTTCAGCTCAAAGACTTGCAATTGCTCAGCACTTTGGCGGGTCAGGCGGCATCGGTTCTGGAGCGCTCCCGGCTGCAACGCAAACTGGACCAGGAAGCCAACACCCGTCGCCGCTTGAGCCGTTTCTTGGCCCGGGAACTTTTGGAAGAAGTGGTGGAACGGGGGCTGGAATTGAGCAGCGGTGGTCGAACCGCCATGGTAACTGTGTTGTTCTGCGACATACGTGGTTTTTCGGCTTTGGCCGAATCGATGGAGCCGAAAGCCATGATGGGTATGCTCAACGCTTTCTTCGAACGCATGGTGGATGTGGTCTTTCGGCATGGGGGCATGTTGGACAAGTTCATAGGCGATGCGTTGATGGCGGTTTGGGGGGCGCCATTAAAGCGCCAAAACGACGCCGAGCGGGCCCTGCTGGCCGGTCGGGACATGCGGGCGGCGCTGGTTGATTTTAACCGGGAAGGGCAAAAAAGATCCTGGCCGCGGTTGGCCATCGGGGTGGGAGTCAATACCGGAGAGGCTTTCATCGGTGCCATTGGCTCTTCTCGTCGGATGGAGTATACAGTGATGGGTGATACGGTGAATCTGGCCTCACGGATTTGTGACCTGGCTGGCAAGAACCAGATTCTATTGACGGAAGCGACCCGCGCCGAAGCAGAAGCAGGTGGGCAGGCTTCGATAGCGGTGCAGCCCCTGGCCCAGGTGAAAGTGCGTGGTCGGCAGGGGCCGGTGAAAATGTTGGAACTAAGCGATTGAGAAAGGAATACGGCCTGGGATGATACGCCAATCTTGCCCTGCCTGCGGAATGGAACATGACGTAAGTGTTCACGTCAGTGGGCAACGAGTGAAGTGTACTGCCTGCGGATTGCCCTTTGTGGTTCAGCGACCCGAGTCAATGATTGCGCTCGACGCTCATATCGAACCGAAGCAACGGCCCAAGCGTCCGCGCGAGCCCAGAGTCCTCACTGGCTTGCCCTCTTCTCATGGAGACACCATCCCCGGGGCCAAGGACATAAAAATCCCGGGCTACGAAGTTTTCGAAATGCTGGGCAAGGGTGGCATGGGCCGGGTATATCGTGCCCGGCAGATTTCCTTGGATCGATGGGTGGCGGTCAAGGTCCTCAACGAGGATTTGGCCCAGCATGACAGCTTTATCCGGAGATTTGAAAAGGAATCTGGTGCCTTGGCTTCTCTCAACAGCCAAAACATCACCACCATCATCGACCGCGGACATGTCGGCCCTTTGTATTACTTCATCATGGAGTATGTGGGTGGTCGCAGCCTGCGCCAAAAAATGGGTGCCCGGACGGACCTTAATCAAATCGTGGACATGTCGGTGGATTTGTGTCGAGCCGTGGATCATGCCCACCAGCGGGGGGTCATCCACCGGGATCTGAAACCAGAGAATGTCCTGTTTTCAGATGACGGCGTGCTCAAGGTGGCCGATTTTGGCTTGGCCAACATCGTTGACCCAGAACGCCGGCTGGAATTGACCCGTACCCAGGTGAGCATGGGCACCGTCAATTACATGGCTCCCGAGCAACGCCGTGATGCCAAGCACGTCGATCATCGGGCCGACATCTATTCGGTGGGGGTGATTATTTATGAAATGTTGGTGGGAGAGTTGCCCTTGGGGCGTTTTGACGCGCCTTCGAAACGCAGAGACGACATAGATGACCGAGTCGATCGCCTGGTGCTCAAGATGCTGGATTTTGAACCGGACCGCAGACCGCAGCGGGCAGAGCTGGTGGCCGTGACCTTAGAGAGTATCTTCCAGCGCCAACGGCGCAACTCGAGTCGGAAGCATGATGACTCGCCCACAAATTCAGAGCCGGAAAACGAATCCGCGGCCCCGCCCGAGGCGGATTCTTCTTTCCCTGATTTGATCGATAGCAAGGCACGCCCGGTAGGTGTTGACTTGAAGATTTTGCCGAACAAGGGCCGAACTTGGTCTTCTTGGTTGATCTGGATTATCGGTGGTTTTATCTTTTTGGCGGCGGCCAGCGCTGGCGTGGTCGCTTGGCTTCTTCATCGCAGTTTTGAAAAAGCGCCCGGGGACCTGGTTGTGCAGCAAGCCGCTGACGGATATGCGGTCATGGTGGTGCACCCACGGCAGGTCAAGTATTTATCCCCGCAAGATCGTCGGCGGGATGATAGCGGTGTGACCACCCGATTTGATTTTCAGCCTTCCACCCAGCCTGTCATGCCGGTTACCTTTCTGGGTGGGCTTTGGGAATCGACGCGTGGTGGGCTGGTGCAGGATACCTGTAAATCCGATTTCACCGTCAATCAGGTGCCCGCCCGTGCCTTGTTTGGGGAAAAAGCCTTGGCGCAGGAAGGCATTCGCATCAAGGCCAGACTGAGCGTGGCGCCGGCAGTCTTTCAGCGGGCCGGCGGGAAAAAGGTCGCCATGAAGGAGTTCCTCGAGGAAGCTTTTGGCGGCGTAAGTATGTTATTGCCCCTTGGTTTACGCCATCGGGTCGGCTTGGGATTTATGAACAAGGAAGGGGCCGGACTGGAAATTTTGCTACCCTTTTGTCCTACCGACAAAGGCTTTCTGCACCGATATGGCGAGGACATGGAAGGCGACGATCTCGAGATTTCAATTTCTCCTCGGTTGTTGACCAATGGCCAGCCGCTGGAGATGCTGCTGGAAGTGAAAGACGGCCGTCTGAAATTGAAATTGGCCGACCAGGTTTTGTTCAATGAACTGGCTGGTTTTCCTTTGGGGTTTAAGGGCTTTCCTAGCCTGGCCTGCCAAAACGCGCGTTGTGATGTGAAGTTGCTGGAGTATTCCCACCCCTAGCGTTGCCGACTTCAGTGCATGTCGATCCAGAGAGTGCCGCCGTTGGCGCCGTCGTCGGCGACCAGAAAATAGGTTCCGGTAGCTGCGCCCGCGGTAGCCACGGCCACGGCCGTCCAGAACCACCACTCTTGATAAAATGCAGACTGGGGCGCCGAAGCATGGGTGATTGGTTTTTCCGGCCTGGTCTCTTCGATAGTTTTTTGGGCAAGACTCGCTTCGGTTTCGGTCTCTTCTGGGAGGGTGGTCGCGATTTCGGGTTTGCTTTCCGTCTCGCTGACGGCTACTGCTTCTGGTGCTGGTGCTGGCTGGCTTTTGTCTTCAACTTCGGTGTCGTCGCCCAGATCCAGGCCGAAATCTCCGAACTCGTCTCCGTCATCTTTGTCCATGCTGGCCAACAGGGCGGCGGCCGCCGCCGAACCTTCGTCCTCGGTCTCCGGTTGCTGGCTCAGCAAACGTAACAGGAAATCTTTCTGTTCTTCAGGAAAAGCGGCGCTGGTCGAGTCCAGAGATTCTTCCAGATGAGCACACGAACATTTCTCGCCGACCAAGCACATATAGCCGCGCAAACGCAGGTTTGCCTCTGCTCCACTCATTGCCACCAGAACCAGCCGTTGGGCCGAAAGAAAAGCGCTCAATTCGGTGGCGGCTTGGCCGGGCTCACCCTTTTTGATTTCCACCTGCACTTGCGTCAGATGGCGCCCCAAAGCCCGGTTTTTCGAAAAGGAACGCATGCGAATTCTCAAGGGTCGACTGCGAGCGGCCCTGATTTTGACCACGCCTCCCCATGGTTGAAAGCCGTCCTTGAGAGCTTTGACCATGTGAATCCCCGCGGGCAAGTCCGCCACTGTTTGCGGCGAGCCGCCTAGGTACCTGCCATCAAGGTAGATTTTTGCACCCGCGGGTACCGAGGACACTTTCAACTTGCCTGACTGGGATGATTCGGGCGTCTGGGCGGAAGTATGAAAGATCTCTTGAATATTGGGCGGAAATAAATTGGGGTCGAGAATTTTGCGCCCGGGCAGGGTATGGACGCGCTCGAAGCAGGTAACCGCTTTGTCTGCTTCACCGAGCAGAGCCTGGGTTGCCCCGGCGTACATGAGGGCTTCGAGAAACAGAGCCTGGCGATCGAGATAGCCGTAACCGTACTCCACCTTCTTTACCGCCTCCGTGAAATTCGCCAAGGCCTGATCGAGATCCAACTGTTCGTAGGCGTTCTTGCCCTCATCCAGAAGTGTTCTTGCTTGGGCAATGGCTTCTTTTCTAGCCGGGGAGGCACCCGTGTGCAGTACGGAAATGAGTTCGATGTTTTGATAGGACCCGGTGGAGTCGATGATCTTACGCATCTCGTGTTGGGCATCGACAGCCAGACGCCGGCTAAGCTGATCGTATCCGAAGGTGAAGCCGGCGATGCCGGGGTCTTGATCTTCTTGGCTCCATGCCGGTTTTGGTTGGCAGAGCAATGTTGGCAGCAAGATGAGGAGAATAGAATAGGTCCGTGACATAGGCTTGCTCCTACTCTGGGTCTGGCGTGAACAACTCAGCTGAGCCCAACAGGCCATCTGGCCCTAGTCCGCCCGCCAACAAAGACCTGCTGCCGTTGACATCGATGGCCACGTGTCCGGCACGGGCTACGCTGAGCTCGGTCGGGGAAGACATCGTGCTATCGCTTGGATCGAAAGACTCCAAACTTGCGCTCGAACTCAGGAACAAGTTTTTGAATCCTCCGCTGATGAGCAAACGATCATTTCCCGGCGCTGTCATGGCGTGGAGCCAGTGCGGTTCGGTCATAGACGGCCCCTCGCTTGATTTTATGGTGGGGGAGGAAATTTCGCTCAAGATGCGCACGTTTTCGTTCATGGGTGCATTGAGGCGGCTTTCGCCGTCGTAGAAGCAGCCGCCGGCGACCAGGATTTCGTCGGGGCGAAGCGGAATAATGGCGGCGCTGTGAAAAAATAGGTTGGTCGGCGAGCCAATGAAATCGACGGCGGTAAACACGCCGCCATCGGCAGAGGGCACGAACTCTTCAACCACGGGGGCGCTTGGGTAGATGGCGCCGCCGATAAGAAATACCGAATTCCGGGGGGAAAGCACGGCGGCATGTCCCAGACGCGGGCTGGCCATGTTGCTTTGCACCCGATGAAGTTCACCTACAGATTCACCAGCGGGATCGAAGAGGTAGGCCGCTTCCGAGGCCAGATTGGAAGCGAAGCCCGTGCCTCCTCCGGTCAGCAAGACGCGACCGTCCGGGAGGGGAGTTGCGGTATGAAATACCATCCCGGCCGGCATTGGTTTTTCGATCCAGAGATCCTCTGCCGGCAGAAATACCTCAAAACTGAGAACCAAATCGTCGGTAGCGATGGAAATGGGCAGACCCTCGCCGGTGCCCAGGCGAATGCGGCTCACGCCGCCCAATACCAGCACTGCTCCGTCGGGCAAGGCTGTGGCTGAAGCCAGCAGCCGAGGATGGTGCAGGCGCGGACCGGGGAAAAGACTACCCGAACTGGGATCGAAAAAATCGACAGCGGCGGTGGCGATTAACTCGCGGCAACCGGGGCCGCAGTCGGTGGTCGTTTGTTGATCGCTACCCCCGGCCAGCAAGGTGCGCCCGTCGCCGGTGGTGGCCGGGGCCTGAAAAGCGCGCGGTGATGATAGCGGACGGTGGAGGCAGGAAGTCTCGCCTATCGGGCTCATGAACACCGAGGCAGTGGTGTCGAGACCGGCGACAATGTGGAGATTTGCGCTGGTTCCTGCCCAGCGGGTTTGGTCGGCCCCGTAGCCGATGACTTGCAATAGTAGGTCACTACCTGCCGGGATACCGCCGATCTTGGGAGATTTCTCGGTGAGCGTCACGGTTTTGCGAAAATGTTCCTGGCCCTCGTTTTGGTACAGAATAATTTCGAGTCGTTCCAGAGTGGGCGGTGCCGCTTCGGTCTGTGCCACTTCGGGGCAGGGCCCATCCAGGGCTTTTTGGGCAAAGCCAAGCTGGAGTTGTCCACCGGGCGCGCTTACCGGCTCTAGGCAAGACTCCAACATTAGAGCCAACATCAGAAGCAATATTGGATAGCAGAGTTTCCAGCGGGCCATGGTTAACTCCCCCCTACTGTTGGGGCTTACTACTGGGTACGGGTGTCGGCTTGCTTAGCAGTCTAAGACGCACTGACGGGAAGCCCTGCCAACTTTTTACCTGATCCGCTTGCAGTACCACCACGCGGTTCTGCGCATATTGCCAACGTTCGATTTTGACGCCCTCGATAAACTTGCGGGAAATTTTGTCTGGGTATCCTCGAGATTTGAGCAAGGCGTCAGCCCGCATCCCCTTGACCACCGACTTGTGGTTCATCGCTTCGATTACCTCGGGGCTGCGATTGGCGAAGTCCTTGCTGGGATCGCGGGTCGCCAAGAACTTCTCCAAGACTTCCTTGAAATCAGAGGTTTTTTTGAACTCGCGGGTGAAGACCATCACATAGGGCTTGCCCAGATCGCCATCGCTACTGTGCAGGGTGACCCAGGTGAAGTGTCGAGGCGACTTGAGCTTTCGTTCGGCCATTGCCGAACTGGTTGGAAATTCAATGCTTTGGATCGTCACCTGGGTACCCAGGGGCAGGATGCCGGTTGGCTCGCAAGCCAAGATAGGATCACCACCCAGGCTCTCGATGAGAACCCGTTCATCAAAGGCACGCTCGGAGATATAGAATCGGTCATCATAAGCAAAGAACGGGCCGACAAAAAACGAATGCTTAAGGTAAAAAACCTGTTTCTGATACTTGGATTGAATGGTTTGCTGGGTTTTGAGACTGAGCAAGGTATGGGAAGCACAACCCATAGTTGACACGATCGAAGCGAGGAGGAGAAGCCTCGTCAGACAAAGTCGCATGGAAACCCTCCGCATAGGTTTGGGATCATAACGTTGCTAGGTATACACTAGCCGGAAGCGCCGATCAACCAAGCCGCATTCATCTAGGCCAGGCCTGGGAAACCGCCTCGAAACCTATTGACAGGGCTATCTGAGGCAGATAGTTTCTTGTTTTAACCGTAAACTACATCAGAGTTGGCATGATTCCTTTCAGATAATACCATGGCTTGGGCAATGATTTCATTCTTATCGACGCAACGCGAGGGGGCGTGCTGGTAGACGCGGAGCAAGCACGGAAATTTTGCGATCGACACACCGGTATCGGCGCGGACGGAATCTTGACCGTCCTGCCATCCGAAGCTGGTGATTTCCGTATGCATATCTATAACGCCGACGGGTCCGAACCAGAAATGTGCGGCAATGGCATTCGCTGTTTCGTCAAGTACCTGGTGGACGAGAAACGGGTAGAGGGGACCTCGGCGAATGTTGAGACCGGCCGGGGCCTACTTGCTTGCCAGACTTACTTGGATGCTGCCGGTGAGGTCGCGACCGTAAACGTCAACATGGGTTCGGTGGTGTTGGAACGGTCACAAATTCCGATGGCGGGCGAGGGTCGTTTTCTACAACAAGACATCGAGTTTGGCGACCTGCGCTTCAGTGCCAGTGCCTTGTCAGTCGGAACGCCGCATCTGGTTTTGTTCGAAGAGGCCGACATTTCCATGGCGCGCAAGCGAGGTGCCATGCTCGAGACTCACCCCTTGTTTCCAGAGCGGGTGAACGTGGATTTGGCGGAAGTAGCTAGTCGCCGCGAAATCAACCTGGTGGTGTATGAACGGGGTTGTGGTATCACCCTGGCTTGTGGTACCGGCGCCTGTGCGTCGACGGCTGCCTCGGCCTTGGCCGGCAAGGTGGATTTTGACCAGGAAATCAAGGTGAATTTGCCCGGCGGTAGCTTGTTTGTGACCGTGGCCAAGGACCTTTCTGAAGTGTGGATGCGCGGAGCGGCAACAGCTGTGTTCCGCGGTGAGCTGTCTACTCGATAAACGTAAGGTCGACATGTCGGACGTCTCGGTTCTCCTCGTTGATGACTCGGACTTTTACTGCAAATTATTCAGCGATATCCTTGCCTCAAGACGATACCTGATAAAGATCGCCAAGAGCGGCGATGATGCCTTGGCCTGCTTGGCCAAAGAGAAGTTTGATGTGCTTATCACCGATCTGATGATGGGACACATGGGTGGTCTGTCGCTTACCGAGAAAGTTCGTGAACTCTATCCTTGGGTTGATATCGTCGTGGTCACCCAAAGAGACGATGTGCGCCTGGCGGTTCGCTCGATGCGCATGGGGGTGTTCGAATATCTGGTCAAGCCGGTTGATCGCGATGAATTGCTGCTTACCCTCGATCGCTTGT